>JAPLGR010000186.1 GCA_026390045.1 Chloroflexota bacterium
CGGGCTGCCCCCATTCTCGCACAATTCACCGCCAACGCCGGGGAACGAAGGTCATGGGGAGAGCGGACCGAGTTGCCTGTTGGTGGGGAACGCGGCAGCCGACATTGAACGGAAGGGGAACAGCGTGCCGTGTCCCTTTGCTGAGGAGGCACAAGTGCGCCCTCCGGGGCCGGGTCAGAGGATATGGTGAGAGGGCTCCCTATGCATCGTGAGTCGAGGCCGTGCGGCACAAGCGTGCTCCGCCAGCCTGCAGCCAGGCTTCCAGTGCGGGCGACTCCGCCTTTCCGGCGGCGGCGTCGGCATAGATCGCCGAACCCCAGGCGACGTAGCGACGGGTCTCGTCGGGCCAGAGATCAGGGGGCTGTGTGATGCGCGAGTGCCCTCCGTTGTAGCCCGCCAGAGCGAGGTCGACCCGACCGCCGGCCAGCTCTAGGGCGCGGGCAAGGTAGGCCAGTCCGCGGCGGGCATTCGTTTCGGGTTCGAGCGCCGCCTCATCCGGCGCGAAGTGGAACGGCATGACCTGGAATAGCCCCTGGGCCCCGGCGCCTGATCGCGCTTGCGGGTCTCCGCACGATTCGATCTGCATCACCGTGGCGATCAGCGGCGCTGGCAGATCATACGCGGCCGCCCACGCCTGGATCTCGGGTGACCAGCGCTGCACTTCCGGCGTGAAGATGGTGGGCAGGCCGGAGATCTCGCGGAACGGCTGCAGGTCAGGCGTCGCGGCGATGCGCTTGCTGAGGACACCGCCCAGCTGCACTGCGGAGGCCACGACAGCTACGCTGAGCAGGAAGGGAAGGGCGCGCACCAGCCAGAACGGCACCGGGAGACCCCCGGGCGAAGCCTGCAGGCTCGGGGGTCTCCACAGTGCGCTCGGCGAACGAGGCGCGGAGGCGATCACGGCTGCCGGTGATCAGCGCTGCGCGCGAATGCCGGCGAACCTGCCTCGCGTCGAATCGCTGCAGCAGCGGATTGCGCCGATGTCCGGACGTCAGGCCGATGGGAGCGCGCGGCCTGCGGGCGGAGCATCAGCTGTGTGCGGCGATCGCTGGCGTTGAACAGCCGGGTGCCGCCAAGTGCGAAGGAGCCGATGACCAGCACGCGGATGAGCAGCACCAGCAATGAAACGAAGATGGGGACGCTGCGGATCAGTTCCTGCCGGCCGACAATCTCGTTGCCCAGTCCGGTGTGCGAGACGACTGCCAGCGAGACCGCCCACCAGGTGAGCATGCCGTTCATTGCGGCCGCGACTGCCCAGGCGCCGAGCAAGTACCAGGACTCGGTGGGATTGCGCGGGCCTTTGGCGGGGGACAGCAGGCGGGCGATGCCGGCGAAGTCCATCCCGCAGAACGCCATTGCCAGCACAACGGACCAGTTGACCGGGCCGAACGTGAGGTTGCCCATCAGATCGCGGAGGGCGAACTCCGTTGTCCCGTAGTTGAAGACCTCAAAGGCCACCAGCGCGCCGAGCATGATCAAGCCGAACGCAGACGCGCGCCGGAGCGTCAGCCGGGAGATCAGCTTTCTGGTGGCATCAGACCAGATCGTGGAACCGGACAGCGCATTCGAGGGCGGGGCGTATGTGGACATTTCGAGCCTCCTTGACCGTGAGAACGGATGTTCTATTCACGTGTCAGAATAGAACAGCAGTTCTAACGTGTCAAGGGTCGACTTATGGGCGGAAAGGACCTCTGCATCCCACATATGGGGGATACGACGGCGCCGATTGGCGTGAGGGGGGAATCCGAGTGCGGGGATGCCTTCAGTCTTGTGGGGGCGCGAGCCGGCCTCGGGTGTAGAGCCAGATCAGTCCGACCCCGAGGGCCATGGCGGGTAGGATGATCAGCCCCGCCTCCGGGCCGAAGGGCCCGCCGGTGACAGCGACCGCGCCCGTCGGCGTCTGGCGAATCAGCCCGACCACGTCGATCCCGCTCACCGGGAATCCGAACACGCTTCCCTCGAAGAAGTTCCAGCCAATGTGCACGCCAATCGACAGCCACAATTGGCGCGTGCGGACCCATCCGTAGGCTAGGAAGTATCCAGCGGCGATCAGACCGAGGAGCGTCGAGTACCAGGTGGCATTTGGGTTGCCCAGATGCGACAGAGCAAAGATGACGGACGAGAGGAACAGCCCCCATCCAATGCCCATTCCATCGCGGATGTTCTGCAGATGATATCCGCGGTAGAGCAGTTCCTCGTAGTACCCCACCACGATGAACCCAAGCAGCCCGCCGGTCAATCCGAGGGCGACTTGGCCGACTGGGAGGGTCTCCCATGCCCACCCATCAAAGCGCAGCCATCCGGTTCCAGCCTCGATTGCGTAGATCACGCCCATCACTACGCCCGTGATGAGGAATCCCATCAGCAGGTCCAACGGCGCGTGGGGGTCGAATCGGAAGCCAAGCGAGACGAACGACCGGCGGTCAAGCAGGCGTCGGGCGATCCACACCGACAGCGTCATAGCGATCCCCGTTGGGATCAGGTCGATAGGCGACAGCGCCTGCAGGGCGGTCACGTCGTAGTCGACGACGCCGGCAACGATGACCACGAGGATCGAGACCATACCCAGGATGACGAGAAGCAGGATCGACTGAAGCACGATCCGCCAGCCGGCGCGTAGCCGCGGCTCGTCTGGGGAGAGGAAGATCTGAGTTAGGAAGGATCGAGATGGTTGACTCAACGCATGCCTATCGATCACCTGGCTGGCGCGAATCGCACCAGTCGCCCGGCGAGCCCGCCGCCGAGGAGTGCAAGGCCATCGGTTGTCATATAGTGACTGCATGCGGCGTCGAAAAGCACCGCGCCGCTCGCGGCGAATTCCTCGTCGCCCGGCCACAGCACTGCTGCCAGGCGGATTCGCGGAAGCGGTTGAAAGGAGAAAGCGGAGGTCCCGAGATCGATGACCGACTTGCCGCCCAATGCCTGTGCCGCGCGGTCGAAGGCGTCCGGCTGCAATCCAAAGGCTTGCGCCAGCCGGTTGCCGCTGTAGCCCTGGTAGGCCTGATGATAGAAAGCCCCGTTGGGTAGTTCGCGGAATCCGATCCACCGGTCGGCCAGCGGCGCGCCGTCGGCGCAATCCAGGTAGTAGAGCAGCAAGGCCCGATCGAAGGTGGAGCAGGGTTTGCCGTCGGCCGCACGGACTGCGGCCAGGCCCGGCCATGGTAGAAGGACCGTCTCATTCCAGTAGGTGAGGTGGAGCGACTGTCCGTCTAGCTCGCACGCGGCGCGGCGGGCGATGTCGGCCGGATCGCGCCGGCGGAGCGAGTGAGCCAGCTCGTCGATCGGGCGCAACATCGATTCCTGCCAAGCCTGCCGCGCCTGGTCCACGACCTTCTCCGGCCTCCACTTGCCGCCCTCTGCCTGATCGATCAATCCGCCCATGCCGCCTCAGGTGTGCTGCAGGTGATCGATGTAGACACGGATCGCCGGGTGACCAGTGAGCTTGGCGCGGAAGAAGTTGTTGACTAGGTTGATCACTTCGGCCCGCGCCGCTTCGGCCTGTGAGGTCCATACCAATCGGCCGGCCTGATCGCCGAGCGTGTCGCGCAGCCGCTCGAGCCTGTGCACGATCTCGGTTTCCTGTGTTCCCTCCAGTGCGTCCCTGACTTCGGCGATCAGCACCTCCGCCTGACGGTGCAGCGCCTGGAGCGGGATGCCTGAGCCGGGCACGAGTGCGTCGTCGATCGTGCGGATGAGCGACCACACCTGATACAACACGGTGGCCGGTTCGTCGAACAGCTCGCGAATGAAGGCCGCCTCTTCGTAGCGCCCGGTCAGACGGAAGATGTTGTACATGCGCTTGGCGGCCTTGCCGTAGTTCAGATCCTTGTTGAGGTACTTGTTGACCTCCTTCTCCAGCTGAGAGACATAGTCGTCGAGCGCGTCGGCCGAGACGTGCTTGGCTAGCTTGGAGAAGATCGGGATCGACCCGGCCTCAAGGTAGACCTCCTGAAAGTACGGATCGAGGTACCCGTCGAGCGGCATGATGGCGCCGTCGGGCGACTCCCAGGTGACGTCGAGCATGTTGGAGGCATTGGCCAGCTGCCCGCGCAGCGGATCGGCCACCACCCAGTCGAGTTTGGTCCATCCCGGATCGTACGCTGCCTGCTCCCAGGTTATGATGACCGGCGCGCCGTCCGGCGATTGGACCTCGATCCTGTTGGCGCGGATATCGGCCGGTGACCAGGCGATCGGCGAGCCCGCCTTCAGCATGTTGCCCGCGCGCACCACGTCGGCCGGGAACGAACCGAACTTGACTTCAATCAGCTGGTGTGTGGCGCCCTTTTCGGTCTGCAGGGCCTTGTCGCGGATCAGGCGGGAGAGGATGGCGGAGCATTCGGGGCGGGTGGCGGCGCGGATGTTGACGCGTTCAAAGAAGTCGCAGTCACCTGGGTAGGACTGGATCTTGGACTGGGCGGCAGAGCCGGAGAGGGCCAGGGCAGTCTCGACAACGCCGGGCTCATCGAGGAACTCGACCAGCTGCCCGACGCGGCGGAAGTAGGCCAGCTCCTCGGGGGAGAAGTCGAGCATCGCGACGCGGTGGCCAAAGACGCCGGCACGCGTGTCGACGACCACGTCACCGCCGCCGGCGCCAGCGGCCATCGCCGTCAGCCATTGCAGCGCTTCCTCCTCATCCAGCTCAACGCCCAGGCGGCGGGCCGATTCGAGGATGCGGGTGAGTTCGGCGGCAGGCTTCTCGGGCACAGCGCTCTCCGGAGATGCAGGCGGGGTTGATGATACATCATCGGAACGAGCTTCCGGCGGGAGAGGCCATACGAGGCGAATGGACCTAGAATCGGGTTGTGCGGTTTGTTTCCCTGCCGGGAGGAGGACAAGCGCTTTCCGCCGGCGTGGGACCAGCCCGAAGGAGGAGGACGTCATGGCGGCGCGTTCCAAGATCCAGGTGGAGGCAGGGATCGGCATCTTCTGGTTCATCGGATGGCTGTTTACCATCGCCTTCGCCAAGCTGATCTGGTGGCAAGCGCTCCTTGGCTTGCTTGCCTGGCCGTACTTCCTGGGCTTGGCTGTCCGGTAGCGAACAGCCGGTTTCCGGGGGACGCGTGCGCAGATCCGGTTCTGCGGATGACCAAGGCGCGCGGGGCGGTCGTGAAGACGGCCGACTGTCGGGTCTCAGGGAGGATCCCGTGAAGGTCAAAGAAGTCCTGGCTGAGCTGCACTACGTCGGCGAGGCGACGGGAGTGCGGCAGACGTACTACGTGTTCCGGGGCCATCAACACTACCTGCTGCTGTCGTTCAAGAAGGATGACGACGCATCAGGCAACTTCAATGTCGTCGAGGCGGAGGCGGTGGCGTATGTTGAGAACAAGTTCCGCGGGGCGAAGGGCCTGACCTCCAAGCAGCTGTTCGAAGAGTCGAAGCGTACCAAGCACTTCAGGGACCGCTTCGTCGCCCTGAACGCGCTGTATGTGCTTGTCGCCTCCGGGAAGGCCGCCGTCGATCATCGGTTCAAGCCTAGCCCACTGGTGTTCAACCTGCTGTAGGAGGGGATCCGTGCTGGCCCCCCGACTCTGGCCCGCCGAGGGGATCCATGAGACGCGGGGAAGGGAGTCGCGCGGCGGGTAGGGGGGCATGTGCCTTGGGACTAGAGCGCGCCATCGTGAGGCGGGTCTCGGACCCGCCCCATGCATTGTGCCGGGTCAGCCCGCCCTCGTGACTTCTCCGGGGACGGCGCAGGGGCGAAGCATGCACAATGTTCCCAGGCCGAACGCGAAGGAACAAGGCATGTGTCGCCCCTACAGGACTGCAAGGATGCTGTGGGGGTCCGGCCTGCCGTGCCCCTGCGATGGTTGCTGGTTTGGGATGGGTTCTAGAGGTTGCGATCCCCGGAATCGCGCAGGGATGCGCGCTGATCCATGGCGGGCCGCTCATCGCGAATGCGGCGGAACAGAGCGGCCTGATCGAGGGCATCCTGTAGCGCGTTGTGTGTGAGATGCGGGTGATCGGGATAGCGTGCAGCCAATGCGCTCTTAGTCGTGTCGCGCCACGCTCCGCCGGTCAGCCCCATGAAGTATGCCTTGATGTCGAGGGCCGTGTGGTCGAAGGGATTGCGGCCGAGAAAGCGGTCGAAGTAGTCGGCGATGAACATCCAGTCGAAGGCGGCGTTGAATCCGACGAACACTGGCTGCGCCCGGGCGGGGACCTCGGACTGCAGCCAGGCCTCGAACCGTTTCATTGCCTCGGCGGGTGACAGGCCGTCGCGCTTCAGCCTCTCCAGATCGAAACTGTGCACCGCCATTGCCTCGGGCGCGACCGTTTCGCCGATCGGCTGCAGCTCGACGTAGAACGAGTGCTCCGGGTCATCCACCAGGCAGGCGCCGATGGCGAGCAGCGAGTACCGGCCGGGCGCGGGGCCGGAGGTCTCGACGTCTACCGAGACAAGCGCCTCACTTGGTTTGCCCTGAAGATCGGGTGCCACTCAAACTCTCCACGCCCGGTGTCGCGGTGCAAGCTGATTCTATCCTCGGCCGGCATCACGCTACTGTCCGTGAACATCATCCGGCGGTGTGCCGGGCGTTTGAGCCTGCATGCTCGAAGCACCGGTTCGAACATGCAGGCTCCAAGTTCCACCCGGTGATCCTTCTGTGGATGAGCTCGCGTCTCCTTCAGGGCTACGGCTTCGCCCCCTCGGTTGGCTTTGCAGCCTGGATGAGCTTAGATTCCTTCATGATGAAGACGAGCACAGCACCGATGGCCATACCCACGGCACATACCAAGAGCGACGGGGTGAACGAGCCGTAGGCCTCATTCGACCAGCCCATGGCATACACCCCCACTACAGAAACCTGGCCCACCAGGTTTAGCACACCCAGGGAGGTGCCTTCTGGCGCCGGATAGCAGATCTCGGCCGAGTACTGCATCGTCAGCGGCCAGAGGCCCATGACGGTCAGGCCGACCAGGAACCCGACGATCCCCAGCAGCGCAAAACCGTTCACGTAGGCCAGCAGCACCAGAAACGGGACCGAGAGCAGGGAGCCGACCATCAGGACCGACCTGCGCTTGCGCAGCCGATCGGATGTCGACGGGAAGATCAGGAATCCGACGATGCCGCCGAGCAGCACCAAGCCGCCGATCAGGCCGGCCTGATCGATGTCCAGCCCCTTGGGGCGGACGAAGACCTCCACCCAGGTCAAGATGCCGTTGAAGATGGCGTTGACGACGAAGGCGACGAACGCGAGGAAGTAGAAGTCACGCAGCTTGAAGATAAGCTTGAAACCGTCCAGTACCAGCGCCCGTTCTTCGTGTCCGGCCGGCGTCGGGGGATGGTCTTTGGCAAAGATCAGGAACACTAGCGCCGAGATCACGCCGACGACGCCATAGATGAGCATCGTGGTCTGCAGCCCCCAGGCCTGATACATCATGGGCGTGGCAATCTGGCCGACGCCGATGCCGAGGATGACGGCCACACCGCCTAGGCCGACAATCGTAGCCCGCTCCTCCAGGCGGAACCAAGTAGCGGCGCATTTGGTGCTGGCGTTTAGGAAGAAGGGCTGCGACAGGGCAATGCCGATGGTGGTGATTACGGTCAGCGGCCAGTTTAGGGCGAAGATGCCCCGCAGCAGGCCGAAGGCCCCCAGCAGAATGGCACCCACGCTGACCGACTTCTTGAAGCCCCACAGGTCAACCGCCCACGAGGTCGGCAGGGACAACAGGGCGAAGACATACATGAAGATCATTGCCAGTTGGCCGATGGCGATGTCTGAGACGCCTAACGCCTCGGCAGCCACCTTGTTGATCGGCGCATAGCAGATCCAGAAGACCTGCGTCATGAAGCCCCCGAAGACGAAGGCCAGCAGTACCACCCACCTATATCCGTACACCTTGATCTCGGACGTGCCGGTTGTGACTGTCATGAATGTGTCTCCTGTGAAAGATTGCTTTCCAGAGAGATTGCATGGAGGTGTAAGGGCGATATCTCCGCGATGGCGGCCCTCCGTTTCCTCGGGAGCGTGGTCGCATGCTGCGTCCTTGGTCCTATCATGAGATGGCCCCCTATCCCGTCCGCTGCATGCGCGCCACGAACTGGTAGCGCTCGGCGTGGAAAACGACCTTGCTGACCTCCACGGGCAAGCCTTGGCGGTCCGTGGACGCGCGCTGCACGCGCATCACGGGCGCACCCTTATTGATGCCCAGCAGCCTGGCCTCGTCGCGAGTTGCCGATCCGGCTGATACCACATCCGTCGCTTCCTGGGGCTGAGCTCCGTACAACCTCTCCAGCGTGGCGTAGACTGAGCGGTTGTTCATGTCCAGATCAGCGAGCGCCGGGAAGCGTTCTGCCGGGAAATACATGTCCTCAATTGCCAGGGGTAGTCCGTCAATCAGCCGAAGGCTGGTGAGGTGCACGACGCGTGCGCTTTCTGACAGTGCCAGTTCACTCCTCATCGCATCCGTGGCGGGGATCACCTCCTGCACGAGGATCCGGTTCTGAGGGATCAGGCCTTCCTTGGCTAAGCTCTCGGTTGTGCCGAAGAGCGGGCCGACGATGGTGTAGCTGCGCCTGGCAGGCGGCGCGACGAACGTCCCCTTGGCCCGCTGGCGGATGAGAAGCCCCTCGGTGACCAGCTCATGCAGGGCGCGGTGCACCACCAGGCGACTGACGCGCAACTGTTCGCTCAAGCCGAACTCGGTGGGCAGCATGTCGCCCGGCTTCAAGCTGCCGTGGGCGATGAGCGTCCTCACCGACTCCTTGATCTGCTGGTAGTAAGGGACGCCCGACGACTTGTCGACCCGTATCCTCATCAGCGTAGCTCGCATCTCCCGGCATGACAACGGCGGGAGAACGCCCCGTTGAGTGTATCATCCGAGAGCTCCCGCCAGCCGAGGTCGACGCACAGGATGCGGCCCTGAGAGCCATGCATGGTCCGCTACGACCCAAAATCCGTGTCGATGGAGGCGGCCACCCGGACCAGCTCGACGGTGGCTTTGGGCATGCGCTGGATCTGTGCCATGTTCCCCGCCAGCTTGATCTTGTTCGACATCATGGCCGAGATCGGATCGAGACGTCCCTCGAGCACCCTGCGCCAGGTATTGAAGGGTGCCGAGGTGGTGAAGAGAGCCTTCTGCTCACCGGCGCTGCGCAGCTGTCGGGCGTCCGAGGCCTTCCCGTGGCGCAGGTTGATGTAGTAGTAGCTTGTCTCGGAATAGCTGTCGTCCGGCAGGATCACGAAAAGCTGGTCGCCCTCCCAATTGGCCGCAGCCTGCGCATAGCTCTCGCTGGCGTTGAGGCGGACGCACAGCTCCTTGATCCATTCCTCAGATGGAAACTTGATGGCCATGCTCATCGACTCCTTTCTACAGCCTCCGTTGGCAGGTATGGCGGCTGGATGAAGGTGGTGGCTCGGAGGCGCTATTCCACCTCGTAGCCTGCATCGATGTAACCCCTCATGCCGAGGCGCATCATCTCGCGCCCGTCCGCGGTGGCGCCCATCCCATACAAGAAGCCGGTCTTGGGCACTTCGTAGGGCGGATCCTTGGCGAACTTCACCCCATCCGCCAGGTCTTGGACGAACTTCTCGGCGATGCCGGGTTGCGTCTGCGGCAGCGTGATGCAGAAGTGGAAGCCCAGCGGGTTCTGGCACCCGTTCATACGCCAGCCCTTCGACGCTAGGTAGTCATTCACGAAATAGGGATCGAATACGTCGGAGGTGATGGCGATCAGGAATGTGGAATTGCGCCCCATGATGCGCAGCTCGGGGATGCGGGCGATGCCCTCGCGCATCTTGTCTGCCGTGTCCATGATGGCCCGGGCGGCCTTTAGGTAGCCCTCCTCGCCCATGCAGACCATGGCGGCCCACATCGCCGCGCTCAGGCCGGCCGACCGGCTGCCCTGCGCGGTGGGGGACACATAGGCGCCGCCCGGCCAGTCCTCCTGTGTGAAGTACATGTACTGGCGCAGCTCCTTGCTGCGGAAGTTGATCGTGGAGGTGCCTTTGAGGGAGTAGCCGTATTTGTGGGTGTCGCAGGAGATGGAGGTGACGCCAGGCAGGCGGAAATCGAACACCGGCACGTTGTAACCCAGCTTCTCGATCCAAGGCAGGATGAAGCCGCCCAGGCAGCCGTCGACGTGCAGCCCCAGCTTGTGTTCCAGAGCGAGATCGGAGAGCTTGCTGATGGGATCAACCACTCCATGGGGATAAGTGCCGGCGGAGCCTGCCAGCGCTACGGTGTTGGCGTTGATCTGCGCGCGCATTGCCTCGACGTCGGCCTCGAAGTCGGCGTTCACCGGCACGCGCACGACCTTCATCCCCAGGTAATGTGCCGCCTTGAGGTGGGCGGGGTGAATGGTGGCCGGGGCGACGACCTCGGGCTCGGTGATGCCCTTGGTCTCTCGGCCCCATTCGCGATAGACGTACATGGCGTTGTAGATGCTGTCGGTGCCGCCCGAAGTGATGGCACCGGCCTCCTCGTCCATGCGATTGACCTTGCTCACATCGTCGCCGTGCAGCATCTTGCCCACCATGGCAAGCACTTCCGCCTCGAACTTCGTTCCGCTCGGGCAGAGGTCGCGCTGCAGCAGGTTGACGAAGGAGTACAGGCTAAAAACCTTGTTCAGGAAGGCATAATGCTCCATGCCGCCGTGGTACATGGTGCCGGAGCACTGGCCGCCCTGCCACTTGGGGTTCTCTTGCTCGGCCATGTAGGCAAGCTCTTCCAGGACCTCATCTTCGTCCCGGCCCTTCTCGGGCAGCCGAGTGAAGACCTTGAAGCGCTTGTTGTAGGGATGCATGTCCCCAAAGAGATCGAAGGTGTCCTGGTCATCAGACATGTGTGCCTCGCTTAGTGGGAGTGTGTCTTGCAGTGACGGTTCGCCTCAGGCCTTGTTCAGTGCATGGAAGACCGGCCGGTTCTTGTCCTTGGCGGCCGCGAACTGCGCGTACATCCGGTCGTAGACGACCTGGTTCTTCGGATCGGGTTCGAACACCCGGTCGAACTTGATCATGGCCGGGATGTCCTCCAGCTTCACCCGCCCCAGGCGACTGAAGGCCAGCAGCCCCATGCCGACCACATTGTGGATGCGCGGGTTCGCCTGGCGGTGCATGGGAATGCCGACCACATCGGCCATGATCTGCGACCAAACGTCTGACAATGCTCCGCCGCCGGTCAACCGCCAGTACTTGAAGGTCCGGCCGGACAACTTCTGAGCCGGGACGCACAGCGAGCGCCAGTTCATCGCCAGGCCCTCGAAGACCGCACGGACGAGATGGGCGCGGCCGGTGCTGTGGGAGAGATTGAGGAAGCCGCCGCGCATGTACTCATCTGCCCCAGGGGAAAGGCTGCCGTTGAACCAGGGCAGGAAGAGCACGCCGCCGCTACCGGGGGGAACCAGCGCCGCGATTCGGTCGGCGTGAGCGAACACATCGGCAGGGATCCCTCCTGTGTCCAGGCTGTCTTGATTGCAGAGCA
>JAPLGR010000086.1 GCA_026390045.1 Chloroflexota bacterium
GGTGTATCGTCGTCGCCGCCGAAGACGAACCCGGCGTAGACGGCGATCCCGGCCTGGTGCAGCCGCCGGACCGCCTCCCGATAGTCCTTGCCGATGTTCGTGCTCTTCCTCCAGCGGCGCAGACTCGCCTCCGCCAGGGACTCGAATCCAACAAACAGCCCGCGACAGCCGCTCCTGGAAGCGAGCCGAAGCAGCTCTCCATCTTCGGTGATATCAATCCCGGCCTGGCTGAACCAGGTCTTGCCGAGCGGGATCATCGCGGCCAGGAGTCCCTTGGCGTACTCGTGGTCGCCGGTCAGGCTGTCGTCCATGAACAGGATATTGCGCCCCAGGGACCGGAGCTCATCGATCACCTCGGCCACCGGCCTCACGCGGAGGCGTGACCGGTGGAAGGCGGCGACCGAGCAGAAGGAGCAGCGGCGGCCGCAGCCTCGCGTCGCCTGGATGGCGTCGAGGGGGGCGTAGTCCTGCGCGCGCAGGAGATCCCGCCTAGGGCGCGGCAGGCCGCTGAGGGGAATGAGCTCGCTGCGATAGAAGGGCTTGAGATGCCCGGCGGCGAAGTCTTCCATCATCCGGGGCAGGCTGGGCTCTGCGTCCCCGACACACACACTGTCGGCGTGTTGGATCGCCTCCTCAGGCATGAGGCTCGGGTGGTAGCCTCCCAGGATGACGGTCTTGCCGCGCTCAGCCCTGAACCTCTCGGCGATCTCGTAGGCGCGCGGCGCGTTGTAGGTCATGAATGAGATGCCGATGATGTCCGCCTCGGCCTGGAAGTCGATCGGTTCCACATCCTCGTCCACGATGCGGGTCTCGACATAGGATGGAGCGGAGGCCGCGACATACAGGCTGGACAGCATGCAGAAGCGGAAGACGCGCGGCGATCTCGGCCCCGCATCAGGCGTCGCGCGGCGCAAGGGAGAGGTGGGGTTCAGCAGCAGGAACTTGATCCGGTCCATGGTTCACCTCCCATCCAGCAGGTCATTCACTGGGGCCTGCGGTCGTGTCTTCGCTCCAGTAGAACCTCCGCCCACAATGTCCAGAAGGGCGGCGGACGCCGAGCGACCGTTCGATTGGGTCGGGAGGGGCAATGGCTTGGGCTATAGGCGGCAGCAGCATGCCCCCTGCCCGGGCCTGCCAATCCCCGAGCTCCAGAACCCCCTTCAGGGGACGATGTCGTCCACAGAGTCCAGGATGTGCGTCGGCTGGTACGGGAAGCGGGCGACATCCTCCCGGCGGGTCACACCGGTCAGGACCAGGATCGTTTCGAGCCCGGCCTCGACCCCGGAGACAATGTCTGTGTCCATGCGGTCGCCCACCATGACGGTCGTCTCGGAATGCAGGCCGAGGTGATTGAGGGCAGTGCGGATCATGAGCGGGTTGGGCTTGCCGACGAAGAACGGCGAGACACCGGTCGCCCGCCCGATCAGCGCCGCCATCGCGCCGCACGCCGGGACCATGCCGGTTTCGGTCGGGCCGGACGGATCCGGGTTGGTGGCAACGAAGCGGGCGCCCTGCGAGATCAAGCGGATCGCCCTGGTGACCAACTCGATGTCGTAGCTCAGCGTCTCTCCCAGGACAACGTAGTCCGGGTTGACGTCGGTGATAATGTAGCCGACGTTGTGGACCGCTTCCGTCAGGCCGCTCTCGCCGATGACAAAGGCTTTGCCGTTCGGTCGCTGCGAACGCAGGAAGCGCGCGGTGGCAATGGCGGAGGTGAAGATGATGTCCTGGGGTACATCCAGGCCGTGGCCCCCAAGGCGGTGTGCCAGATCGCCCGGCGTGTACATCGGGTTGTTGGTCAGGACCAGGTATTGCGACCCGCGAGCCTTGAGCCGCTCGATGAAGCGGTCCGCCCCGGGGATCAGCCGCGCGCCGCTAACCAACACGCCGTCCATGTCGATCAAGTAGTTCTTGACCCCGTCCATATCGCTTCCTCTTGAGACGCGCCAACCATACCACACAGCATCGCGGCCGCTGGCGGCGGGAGCCGCGGATTGCCCGGGGCTCTGGCGCAGACGATCAGGTTGCCGGGGACACACGGCATCACCCAACATCTTCCCCTGACGTACAATACGCGGGCGCGCGTCCTCCCTGGCATCCAAGCGAGAAAGGGTGTCCATGCTCCCGCTCTCCCGCCGGCTCGTCTACATGCACATCCCTGAGGAACAACAATGAACCAGACACTCACGCTCGGGACCAAAGTCCGCTACGGCCTGGCCGATCTGGGCATCGCCCTGATTACGTCGGCCATGCAGTTCTTCCTGCTCTTCTACTACACCGACGTGGCCGGCATCAATCCGGCCCTTGCCGGCCTGGCCCTGATGGTCGGCAAGCTCACCTGGGATGCGTTCAACGATCCGCTGTTCGGCTACTGGTCCGATCGGACGCGATCCCGCTTCGGGCGCCGGCGAATCTGGATGCTCATCGGCGCCGTGCCCCTGGGGATCGCCGCCTGGATCCTGTTCTCGCTGCCCAAGGGACTGACCGGAGTCCCCGCCTTCCTGGCCATCCTGGGGAGTTTCTGGCTGTTGGACACCTTCCATACCATGGTCTGCACGTCCTACTACGCCATGACCCCCGAGCTTACCCGCGACTACAGTGAACGGGCGAGCCTGACGTCGATCCGCATGGTCTACAGTGTGGTCGGCTACATCCTGGGTGCGGCCCTGACCACGCTTCTGGCGGGACTCTTCCACGGGGCCGGCCTCAACCTGCAGCAGGCGTGGAGTGCCACCGGTGCCGTGTTCGGAGCGGTCGCCATTGTCACTACGCTGGTCACGACGCTGTCGGTCAAAGAGAACCCCGAAATCGCGGGCGAACCCTCCAAGTTGCCGCCCCTCAAGGCCATGCTGACGTGCTTCAAGAACCGGCCGTTCGTCATCCTGATGATCGCCCAATTCCTGAGCAGCTTCAGCTTCACCGTGCTGACGGCGCTGGTGCCCTACTTCATCACGTATCAACTGGGCATGGGGGACCAGGTCTCGTTCGTGCTCCTGGTGATGCTGTTGGTGATTGGGATCTTCCTCATTCCCGCCAAGAAGGTCTCCGACAAGATCAACAAGGGCCCGGCCTACGCGCTCGGCCTGTTCATCGCCTCGGCGGCCATCATCACCGGCTTCTTCTTCCCAAGCGGCCCCACACCCTTGATCTACGTGGTGGCCGCGGTGGCCGGCTTGGGCTTCTCCGCCCAGTGGGTCTTCCCGTGGAGCATGCTGCCGGACGTGGTGGAGTATGACGAGAAGATCACCGGCGAACGACGCGAAGGCGTCTACTATGGCCTGTGGGCCTTTCTCTCGAAGTTCACCAGCGCCCTCGGCGTGGCGGTGAGCGGATGGGCGCTGAACTGGTTCGGATACGTTCCGAACGTGGCCCAAACGATCCGGGCGCTGTTCGGCATCCGCCTGTTCTTCGCCGTCGTGCCGGCCGTTGTCATCCTGATCAGCCTGCCGTTCCTGATCTGGTACCCGATCACGCGCAAGTCGCACGGCGCGCTGGTGCAGGAGCTGGCCGCCCAGAGAGCCTCCGCCGGAAAGGCCGTGTGACGACTCAGGGGAGTTCTCCTCGGGGACCAGCTGCCAGTCTGCCCGGCGGCTGGTCCCCCTGCGCTCGGCTCGACGCGAGGGTCTCATGAAGGTCACGCTCATCGGTTCGGGGATGGCCGGGCTGACGGCCGGGGCGTACCTGGCCAGGGCCGGGCATGCGGTCACCGTGTTCGAGCAGTTCTCCGCGCCCGGCGGCGTGACGGCCACCGTGAGGCAGGAAGGGTACGGCTGGGATCTCGGTCCGCTTCTCTTGGAAGGCTTCGCGCCGGGCGATAAGGGCCGCCTCATCCTGGAAGAGTTGGGCGTCAGCGACCGCGTGAAAGCGGTGCACGAGGATAGGGGCCTCGTGCTGCGCGAGCTCGCGCTGTGGAAGCCGAAGGAATACGAGGGCCCCTACTGGCGGCGGGAGCGATTGAAGCGTGTCTTTCCAGAAGAATCCGCCGGGCTGGACCGCTACTACCGTTTCTACGACCAAATGATCGGTCTGATGGGGCTGGGGCGTCAGGCGGAGACCGCCCAAGGGCTGAAGGCGCTGTGGCTCAAGCTGCGCATGCTGCTCGCTTTCCAGGGCGTCAAGGGCGCGGCCAACTGGACGGGCAGCCAGTTGATGGACCACTACTTTCAATCGCCAGCCCTGAAGACGCTGTTCCTGGGGATCGTGGCCGATTTCGTCACCGCGCCGAGCGAGTTCCCCGCGTTGGGTGTGCCGTCGCTGCACTTCGAGACGGCATTCGACAAGCGCATCCCGACCTACCCGGGGACGCGCAGCGGGCAGAATGCGTACTCCTACCTCATAGGCGGCTGCCAGACGATGGCCGATGCGGTTCTGGGCGTCATCCAGCAGAACGGCGGGAAGCTGTTCACCAACACAACCGTCAAGAAAATCACAATTGAGAATGGGCGGGCGACGGGCGTGGTCCTGGCGGACGGTCACTTTGAAGCGTCGGATCTCGTGCTGGCCTCGGGCGGGATGCGTGAGGTGTTCTTCGGCCTCGTGGGGCGCGAACACCTGAGCGCGGAGCTGATCACCCAGATCGAGCACAACCGGCTGATGGAATCCGTCCTGATGGTCCATCTCGGGATCGACTTCGACCCGACCCCCTATCAGCCTGCGGCGCTGTGCTACTACTACCAGACGCAGGATCTGGAGACGGCAGTACAGCGCCTGCGCGCCGGCCACTACCACGAGGGTAAAGAGGGGCTGCTGATCTACGTGCCGTCGCTGCACTCGCCTTCGCTGGCGCCGCCCGGCCATCACGCCGTGACCGTCTACACCGTGGCGCCGGATACGCTCGCCGAAGGCACCTGGGGAACGCGACGGGAAGAGCTGGCGGACAAGCTGGTGGCAGAGGCCGAGCGCCACGTGCCCGGCCTGCGAGCACACACGAAGACGCGTCTGATCCTCACACCGGAGGACTTCCGCGCCCGGGTCCATGTGGACCACCACTCGTTCGGAGGCGTTCCGCCCGTCATCGGCAACAAGCCGCCCGCCCACAAGACACCCGTCCCGGGGTTGTGGTTCATCGGGGCACAGAGCGAGGGCATGGGCGGGGTGATGAGCGTGATGGTCGGCGCGCAGAAGGTGGCCCGGCGGATCCTCCAAGCCCCCTAGCCCGCGAGATGCACTCGTGTGAGTGCGGTGCGGAGTGGGTGGTGCCAACGCGGTCCGGTGGGCGAACCAGGAGTGGTAGGCGCGGCCCAGTACCGAGCATGCCCTTCCGACACGACATCAATTCGTGAGTAGACCGGGGCGAGCATGCGGCCCGGATTAGACGCCGCGGAGCAGCCACGTGCCGCACCATGTGCAGGCTTTCGGGGATCCTGCTTCCATGACGAGATCGGTAGACGGGGCAAGTCAAGCAGCCATGTTATGCTTCGCTACTCGGCGCCCAGGAAAGGATCCGACTGACCCCTCCCATGTCCCCTCACCCATCCCATGTGGTCAGCACCGAAGGCATCCCCGAGGACAAGCGCTCTGACTTCAAGGCCGGGCAGGTGTTCACGATGTCGGCCAGCCACGGCCTGCACGACACCTACTCGGCGTTCTTGGCACCGCTTCTGCCTGAACTGATCCAGCGCTTCAGCCTCACGAACGCCGAGGCTGGACTGCTGTCGGCCTTCCAGCAGTTCCCTTCCATCTTCCAGCCCATCATCGGGTACCTCGCGGATCGCGTCAGCCTGCGCTACCTGGTGATCCTGGCGCCCGGGATCACCGCCACGGCGATGAGCCTCCTGGGCATCGCACCGCACTATGTCCTGATCGCCTTGCTGTTGACCGTGGCCGGATTCAGCTCGGCAGGGATCCATGCCATCGGGCCAGTGATGGCCGGCCGGGTCTCCGGCGAACGCCTCGGACGCGGGATGAGCTTCTGGATGGTGGGCGGCGAGCTTGGCCGCACTCTTGGCCCGATCCTGGTCGTCTCGACCGTCGCCTGGTTCGGGCTGGAGGGCACGGCCTGGCTGATGCCCGGCGGCTGGTTGGCGTCGATCCTGCTCTTCTTCCGTCTGCGAGGGGTGTCCGGCAAGCCGGCCGATCTGCCTCAGGGGCCGAACTGGAAGGACGTCCTCCTGCAGATGCGGCCCTTCCTCGTGGCGCTGGCGCTGCTGCACGTGGTGCAGTCGTTTTCCAGCGTGGCGCTCACCACATACCTGCCAATCTTCATGAGGGAAGGCGGAGCCAGCCTTTGGTGGGCAGGGGTCTCGCTGTCCATCCTGCAGGCGGCTGGCGTGATCGGGGCGTTCGTCGGCGGTTCGCTCAGCGACCGCCTTGGCCGCCGGCGCACGCTGGCTATCGCGCTGGCAGTCACTGCCGTCCTGATCGTCGCCTTCCTTTATGTGCCCGGCGCGTGGCAGGCGTGGCTCCTACCGTTCCTGGGCTTCTTCTCCCTGTCAACGACGCCGGTGATCATGGCCATTGTGCAGGAGTGCTATCCGGAGAACCGCGCCATGGCCAATGGCCTTTACATGGCGGTTTCGTTCGTCATCCGCTCGATCATCCTCGTGGTCTTCGGCGGGATCAGCGATGCGGTTGGCATGACGAATGCCTTCCTCCTGAGCGCGGTTCTCCTGCTTCTGGGCCTGCCGATCCTCCGCCTTTTCCCGGTCTGCAGGGTGAGCCAGGTCGGCAACTGACTCGGCCCGCCCCTCAGCGTGCGATACCCCCGACTCCCCGCCGCACCTGGCGTGCCCTTCATCCGGCTCTCGACGACGCGCAGCATACGGCGCCCATCAGGGCGCCGTATCCCCGAGGCGGGCCAAGGCGCCCTTCCCCGTGAGCCAGGAAGCGCCTCACGGCGCGGCCATCCCGGCTACCACTGCCTCAGCCCGCCACCTCCATGATCCCCCCACAACCTCATTCAAGACCGATGGCAGTACAGCACAGGCCGTGAGAAGGTGAAGATGAACGAAGTGGCGTCCGTATCGTGATGGGCGTGGTGCTCGTCGTGGCGCTGATCGCCGCCGCGGCTTTGACGGAGGCTTTGCCGTCTCGGCTGGTGACATTGCTGAAAGTGCGTGTGGAGTGGAAGAAGACGCGCGCTCGGACTATCCGGATCCTGTGCGCAGCCGCGGAGTTCCACATGCAGTCGTTCGCGAGCCCCGGCATGCTTGCGGCCGGATGAGTGGTTCAGTGCGGCGCCGGCGCTACCGGGAGTCCACCTGTGGGCAGATGGCGCGGTTCCACCACCCGAAACCGCAAGACACAAAGGCCGGCCGCCGATAGGCCAAGCGCGACGACGAACATTGCGGGATACCCGGCCCACGCGATGATGGCCCCTCCAGCAATGGGGGCCAGGAAGACCGCCGGGCTTGTCGCCGTGCGGGCGAGGCCGACATACGTGGGACGCTCGGGCTCCGGTCCGAATTCCATCGCGATCGCAAGGTCGGCCACAAGAGTGCCGGCCCTGCCGAAGCCCATCAGTGCGAAGATGATGTTGAACGGTTGAGGCGACTTCGCCCAAAGAGCGATCACAAGCGCGAGGAACATGAAGGCACTTGCTTCTTCCATGACGCGCTTGTGGCCCAGCCTGTCCCCAAGCGGACCCCAGACAGCATACCCAACGACGCCACTGGCGAGCATGATGGCCGTGAAGACGGCGGCCTGAGCATCACCCATGGCGAAACGCTGGACGGCGTACACGGCCATGAATCCATACGCCATGTTCCCCAGATAGGACAGGTATCGGCTGACCAGGTAGGTGCGGAAGTTGCCCCCGGAACCTAGGATCCCTCGCAGTCTCCCCATGTAGTCCCCGAGGCTCTCTTTGGGAGCGATCTCACGTTCCACCGGGGGCTCCCTT
>JAPLGR010000253.1 GCA_026390045.1 Chloroflexota bacterium
GACGCCGCAGCCGTCGGTGGTGAAGTAGGTCACACCGTCCTGGAGCTGCAGATCAAAGGCCGGGTCGCGGGCACCCAGGCGGAAGTAGCGGGGGACAGTCTGGAGAGCCCGGCGGACCAGATCGCGCGGGAAGCGCACGATCTGTGTCGCCTCGTCGACCGCACAGCCGTTGCGGGCGAGAATCTGGCGCGCCTGAGCATTGCGCACCAGCATCCCGACCTTCTCGAGAATGTCCAGTGACGCCTGGTGCACGCGGATGATCTGCTCGGGCGTCAGGACGGTGGCGAAGTTCTGCATGGCGTGACCTCGTGCGAAGGTGTCGGGGCTCTGTACGATCGGTCACGCCGCCGGGCCCCGCGGCCGCGGCGCAGACACGTATGCCTCAGATCTCGAGTGGCGCGATCTCGGTCACGAAACGGAACCGGTCCCCCCGGTACAGATCGCGCCCATGCTCCACCGGCTGGTCCTCCCGGTCATAGGCCAGCCTGCGCTCCATCATCAGCGGCGCCCCGGGGCTTACGTCCAGCAGGTCGGCCTCAAACTCGCTGGCCACGACCGGCTCCAGCGATTGCTTCGCGCGGCGGATGCTCACGCCGTACTCGGTTTCCATCACCTCATACATCGAGCGGTGTTCCAGGTCGAACCTTGCCAGATCCGGGAACCGGCGCACGGACATCACATAGTGCTCCAGCATTGCCGGGACGTCGTTGAGCAGGCGCAGTCGAAGCAGGTCATACACTGGCGCGTGCATCGGCAGGTGCAGCACCGCCGCCAGGGAGGCCCCTACAGGCCGTTCCTCAAGGAGCACGACGCGCGCCCCCGGTGCGAAGCCGCGCTGCTCCATCCCGCGAGTGAACGAGATCAGCCGCCCCGCCTGGCGCTCGATCTTGGGGTCGGCCACGTAGGTCCCGCTGCCTTGCCGCCGGATCAGCAATCCTCGCGACTCGAGCACACGCAGCGCGCGCCGCAGAGTCACCCGATTGACCCCCAGGCCCTCGCTCAGCTCGCGCTCAGGCGGCAGGCGGTCCCCAGCAAGCAATCGACCGGATTCAATCCGGTCGAGCAAGCTGTCCGCGATCTGAACGTACAGGGGAACGTCGGAGGTCTTCCGGTCGACCGGCCGTTCAATCGGCAGGGAGGATAGGCGGGCAGGAGAAGCGCTCACGCGGCCGGCACCGGGCTCAGGAAATGGTATACACCATTAATCTACCACAACTTGACCGGACGCGTCAATTGCCGGCCATTGTCCCAGTGGTGCCGCCACGGAACGCCCTGCCCGGCCGCAGCCTCTCGGGCCGCGCTTACGCCTCGTTGTAGGCGATCAACTCCGTCTCGATCGAGCCGTCGTCGTAGAAGTCCACCATCACGTAGGACGGCGGGCAGTTGAGGTAGTCGCCGTACCACCAGTTGCCGCAAACGGCACCGTTGCATGAGTAGCGCACGCCCAGGTAGTCCACGCGATCATGCTGATGCGCGTGCCCGCTCAGGCAGGCCCGCACGTTGGGATGCGCCAGGAACAGTTCACGTAGCCGACCGGCATCGATGTGCATCCAGGCGCCGGGGACGACCCAGTTGCCCGTGGAGGCCAGGTCTCCATCAAAGAACTCGCAGGCGCACAGGATCGGGATGTGCGACGCTACACACACCGACGTCGCGGCCGGCGTTGCATCCAATTCCGCGACCAGCCAACTGAACTGCTCCTCATCTAGCTTGCCAGTGTACGGTTGACCCGACTCAATCTCGTGCGGGTGCGTGCTATCCAGCACAATGAAGTGCCAGCCTGCCTGGTCGAAGGAGTAGTAGCGGCTGGTTAGACCAAGCGCCTGCATGGCCATGGCTTTTCCGTACAGCGGATCTGCGCTCACCTGCCCCTGCTCCGTCTCCGGCAGCCCCCATCCGAAGACATCGTGGTTGCCGATGGCGTGGAAGATCGGCAACGAGCACTCCTTCTTCAGGATCTCATTGAATACATCCCAGTACGCCAGCGAGTACTCCTTCGGCGTTTCCAGCGAGTCCATGATCGAGTCGCCGCTGTTCAAGATGAAGGCCGGCGGGTCGGCCTGGGCCTGCGCATGGGCCAGGGCCTTGGCCATCCCTGCGCGTGCATCGTTGCGCTGCTCCACATGGATGTCCGTCAGGTGAGCGATCCGCAGCTCGCGCTAGCGCTGTTCTGACGGTGCTCGCTGACAGGCGGTCGTGGCGACCGCCGTCAGCGTGCCGGCGACATACAGGAAACCCCGACGTGTAAGCGATCGTGCATTCATGGTCTCATCTCCAACGGTGTCACAACGCCCCAGCATCCGGTCGGTTTCAAAACCCACGTCCCACA
>JAPLGR010000644.1 GCA_026390045.1 Chloroflexota bacterium
TGGGGATTCGATGGCCACAAGCTCGATAACATCTACACCGTCCCGGCCTGCTTCAATCCGGCGCATCACCACCAGCGGCCGGAGGAGTCGACCGCGGCGATGGCGGAGGCGTACCGGATCATCTTCGAAACCACCCGGCGGCTCAAGCCCGAATCGGTGACGCAGATCTGCCCATGCGGCACGCCGATCACGCTGCACCTCCTGCCCTGGACGGATCAGACCGTGACCGCCGATCCCACCTCGAGCGCCCAGATCCGCCAGCGGATCAAGTTCTACAAGGCGCTGGCCGGCCCGCGCGCGGGGGTGTTCGCCGACCACGTCGAGCTCTCCGATGGGGGCGCCGATTTCGCCAGCGAGATCGGGCCGGGCGGGGTGCCGGGCACGAAGTTCGTCTGGCCGCCGGACGCTGAAGTGAGGGCTCGGCTCAAGGAGGACTGGGCGCTCACGCCCGAGAAGCTGCGCCAATGGACGAGATGGTTTGGTATCTACAACCTGCACCGTCCGGCCAAGGGCGAGTACCTCAACCTGTATGACCTGGGCTTCGATCGGCCGGAGGGCCACGTCATACGCAGGGGCGAGAGGCTGTACTACGCCTTCTTCGCCGACACGGCAGGCAAGCGGTGGAAGGGCCGCCTGCCGCTGCGCGGCCTCGCGGCCCGGACGTACCGATTGTGGGACTATGCCAGCGAACGCGAGCTGGGAAGTGCGGCGGGGCCGGGGGAGTCCTTTCTCGAGGTGAGCTTCGTCGGGGCACTCCTCCTCGTCGCCGTTCCCCTCTCGGAGAAGACCTAGCGAGGCAGGACGCATGGACGAACGTGGCAGGTACACGCGCGACGAGATCCTCACCCAGCCGGCCGCCTGGGCGGCGGCGCTCGACGTCCTCGAGGCGCAGCGCCGGGATCTGGCCTCCCTCGGGCAGGGGGGATACGCCCAGGTCCTCTTCACCGGCTGCGGCTCGACCTACTACGCCGCCCTGGCGGCCGCGGCGCTCCTGCAGGAGCTCTCCGGCATGACTGCCCGCGGGCTGCCAGCCTCGGAGCTGTGGTTGTACCCCCGCTCTTCCTTCTTCGTGGGCAGGACGCTGCTCATCGCCCTCAGCCGCTCGGGCGAGACGACCGAGACGCTCCAGGCCTGCGCCGCGTTCGCCGAAGCCGGGCGGGGTGACCTGCTGACGCTGTCGTGCTATGCGGACCGCCCGCTCGCCGGGATGGGGAAATGGAACATCGTGCTTCCCTCCGGCCAGGAGCGCTCGATCGCCCAGACGCGCGCCTTCTCCACGCTCTACCTGGCCACCGTGTGGCTGGCTGCCCTGTGGGCGGGGATGGATGACCTGACCCAGGGGATGAGGCGCCTCGAGGACCGCGGCAGCCGGCTCCTTGCCCGCTCCGCCGCGCTCGCCTCGGGCCTGGGACGCGACGAGGGTTTCGACCGGTTCTACTGGCTCGGCTCCGGACCGCGCTATGGTCTGGCGTGCGAGGTCAGCCTGAAGATGAAGGAGATGTCCCTCAGCCACAGCGAGCCCTTCCATTTCATGGAGTTCCGCCACGGGCCGAAGTCGATGCTCACGCCTTCGGCGCTGGTCGTGGGGTTGCGCTCGTCGGTCCAGGCAGGTCGCGAGGCGGCGGTGCTGAAGGACGCGGCCGCCC
The DNA here is from genome assembly GCA_026390045.1 of Chloroflexota bacterium. Lineage (GTDB taxonomy): Bacteria > Chloroflexota > Anaerolineae > Anaerolineales > E44-bin32 > DYJB01. Next base: position 1,647 of record JAPLGR010000644.1, read on the forward strand.
TCGGGGCCCGGGTCCTGACGATCGCCGAGGATCAGGCCGACGTCACCCTGGAGTCCGGCCTGGACGAAGCGATCCGCAATGTGCTGTATCTGCCCGTTGGGCAGTTGATCGCCTTCGAGCGCTCGCTCGCCCGAGGGCTCGATCCGGACCTACCGCATCATCTCGATGCCGTGGTCAGGCTCACCTGAGAGGAGAAGGCAATGAAGAAGCTCTTGTTCCCCATCCTGCTGATCGCCGCCCTGGTGCTCCCCGCGTGCGGCGGCCAGGCCACGCAGGCGCCTGGTGCGCCCGTGGAGCTCACCTTCATGATGTGGGGCGCGCCGGAGGAACTGGCGGTCTGGAACCAGATTGTCCAGGACTTCCAGGCGCAGCAGCCAAACATCACCGTCAAGGTCGAGGTCTCAGACTGGGAGGCCTACTGGGAGAAGCTGAAGACGATGCTGGCGGCTTCCACGCCGCCGGACCTGTTCGCCATGGATGCGCCCCTGTACCTGGACTACCAGTCGCGAGGCGTGCTCAAGAACCTGCAGCCGTACCTTGACCAGAACCCCGACCTGCTCAAGGACGTCTACCCGCAGACGCTCGAGGCGTACAAGCTCGCCGACGGGTACTACGGCCTGCCGCGTGACTTCCAGACCATCGTCCTGTTCTACAACAAGGACATGTTCGACGCCGCGCAGGTTGCCTATCCGACGGCGGACTGGACCTACGATGACCTGCGCAGCGCGGCCAAGCAGCTGACGCTGGACACCAACAGCGACGGGAAGATCGAGCAGTACGGCTTCTACTCCGACCTGTGGGACATGGAGCTGATCTGGAGCGAGGCGATCTGGGCCTACGGCGGGGACATCCTGTCCGCCGACCACACCAAGACGCTGATCGCCGAGCCCCCGGCCCGCCAGGCATGGCAGGTCTTCTACGATATGATGTTCACCGACAAGTCGATGCCCGATACGACGACCGCCGCCCAGTTCGGGGGCGATCCGTTCCAGGCGGGCGCGGCGGCGATGACGAGCATCGGCCACTGGGCGGTGCCCGGCTACAACGCCGTCAACTTCAAGTGGGACGTAGCGCCCATGCCGAAGGGCCCGGCCGGCCCGGCCACGAGTGTGAACAGCGCTGGCTTTGTCGTCGCGCAGGGATCCAAGCACCCCGACGAGGCGTTCGAGTTCATCAAGTTCGTGCTCAGCTCGGCCGGACAGACTCGGCTCACCGAGCTCGGCTTCGCCATCCCGGTGCTCAAGTCGGTCGCCGAGAGCGACACGTTCCTCAAGCAGCCGGGCCCCGGCATCGACCAGCAGGTGTTCCTGGATTCGCTCGCCTTCGCCCGCATGAAGCCGGTCTTCAAAGGCTACGATGAGTGGTCGGCGACTGTGGGCGACGGCATGGCCGTCATCTGGACCGGCGAGAAGGACCTGAACACAACGCTCGACGAGGTAGTTCCGGCGGCGGACGAGGTCCTGGCCAAGAACAAGTAGCTGCTGCCTGAAGCAGAGCCTCCCCTCCTGCGAACCCGCGGCGGAGGGGAGGCGCCGCCGGCCGCGCGGCCGGAGGAGAGCCGATGGAGTTCGGAATCAAGCCGCTCGGGCGGGAGCGACTGATCCTTGTGCTC
>JAPLGR010000420.1 GCA_026390045.1 Chloroflexota bacterium
TCCTCACCAACGGGGCGAAGCTCTACAGTGACAAGCTGGCCACCTTCCACTTCTGGGCCCACCTGCTCGGAGGCATCGGCATGGGGGCGTTCATGGGAATGGCCGGACTGCACGGGATGCTGCGGCGCACGCTCTACCTGAACGGGGAATTCAGCACGTACATGATCCTCGCGGCGCTTTCGGGTGCGCTGTTGCTGCTGGCGTTCCTGGCGTTCTTCTTCAATATCGTGATGAGCGTCGGGGTGAAGGGTGTCGTAGGGATCTTCCGCCCGTCACAATCGCAGACGGCGGAGCTGGTGCCGGTTCAGCCGTAGCCGAATCCCGCGCGGCTACGGGGAGTGCCTGTTCCGGACGCCATCCACCGGAACAGGCACTCCCCGGCGGGCAGGGGGCACGTCGCCACCCGGCACTGGTGTACCACTGCGCGTCCGCGCACTACTGGGCACTGTAGTCCTGGCTACTTCTCCGTCTGGACAGTGACCAGTCCGCACACCAACTTCTGCGCTGCGGGTCCTGGAGGTCGTCCGACGACGGACGTGGCGAATCGGCTCCAGCATCCCAACATCCTGCCGCTGTACGACTCGGGGGAGGCCGACGGCCTCCTCTTCTACGTGATTCCCCTGGTGGACGGCCCCTCGCGGCAGCTGCTGCTCGAGAGCGGCGAGGGGCTGCCCGTCTCCGACGCGGTGCGGGTGCTGCGGGACGTGGCCGACGCGCTCACGGAGGCGCGTGCGAACGGCGTCGTGCACCGCGACATCAAGCCGGAGAACGTGCTGCTGCGGGGCCGGCACGCACTCGTGACCGATTTCGGTGTAGCGAAGGCGCTGAGCGAGGCGGCGGGACGCGGGCGAATGACGACCGCCGGTGTCGTACTCGGCACCCTGGCGTACATGTCGCCGGAGCAGGCGGAGAGCCCCGACCTGGACCACCGCGTGGACCTCTACGCGGTGGGGGTGATGGGCTACGAGCTGCCGGCGGGCCGGCTGCCGTTCACGGGAGTGACGGTCGAGGCGGTGCTCGCGCAGCACCTGACGGCGGCGCCGGTGCCGATCCGGGACCTGCGGCCGCCCCTGGCGGCGGTGATCCTGAAGTGCCTGGCGAAGCGGCTGGCGGACCGATGGTAGTCGGTGTCGGAGCTGCTGGCCAAGCTCGAGACGCCGGTGACGCCGACAGGCGGCATCACGCCGGCGGACAGGGCGTGCCGGCCCGGCAACTGCAAGCGGAGCCTGTGTGAAAACCGATGCCTACCAGCGCCCCCGAGAATCGCGACGCTCACATCTCGCGCAGGAGCCACGATCCTGCCTTGGCGAGACACCCGAAGACCCCCTGCGTGTGCACATCCGGGGGTCTTCACACGGGCTCAGCGCCAGCTAAGCGTCAGCAGATCGGATAGCTCGGTCAGGCTGGGCATTCACCAGTCAGCTCAACCAGTTGCCGACGAAGGGCAGCCGCCGCGTTCTCCCGCACGGTACGTGCTTCGCGCTGCCGCTGTAGGGCCTGCTCCGCTATGACGATCGACCGGCGCAGGACGACCGCAGCATCCTTCTCATGAGTCAACTGCACGCTCAACCGCTTCACGTCGTCGAGCGCGGCGTTGAGGGCTTGGCGCGCCGCCGTGACGTCGGCCGCCGCTCGCTCGGCCGCGCGATGTGCTTCGTGCTTTCTCTGGGACCACTCCGTATGTTCCCGGCGGAGTTGCTCCAGGCGTTCAAACGCACTCGCCGGGAGTTCAGTCTCTACCGCTGTCGTGGAGAGCGCTCGTCGCAATTCCCTTTCCGCGTCACGCAAACGGTGGGTGGCTTCCGCGCTGAGCGGCAACGCTGTCTGCAACTCGGCGTCCGCGTGTTCCAGGTTCTGACGGCATCGCGCGATGACGCTGCTGGCGGTGAAGCGCAGAGCGGTGTTTCCGTCGGCCGATGCCGACCGGCGCGTGGTTGGAGTCGCTCCTCTCATGGTGCTGGCAGACCTTCTACCGGGAAGAGATCGCCCAAGTCTACGGCGCGCCCGACGTCGCGGCACTCTGGAGCTTCCGTTCCGCCTCGGACAGGACCTCGTACATGACGGTCGCGTCCGGCGCGCCGAGCAACGCCATCAGAGCGTCGGGCCGGCCCAGCATCTGCGTAAGCTTGGCAAGCCACGGCAGGTGCAGTTCAGTGAACTTGAGCCCCAGGACGAAGAAGAGGTGGGTCGGACGGCCGTCGAGCGCGTCGAAGTCGATGCCCTGAGCAGACCGGCCAAGCACCATGAAAGGCTGCACGACCTCTCGATCGTTGCGTTTGAGGGTGTGAAGGAATGCCACGCCATTGCCGGTGGCAGTGGGCATGACGTTCTCACGCTCGATCAGGGCCCCCACGAACCAGTTCTTGTCACGCATGAGGCCAAGTCGGTGGGCGTGTGAGGCCAGTTCCTCGATGACCTTGAGCTTCGTCCGGCTTTCCATGGCCGGCAGGATGTGCTCCGGCGCGAAGCAACTGGCCAGGTCCAGGAGCATGGACGCCGGCCCGAAAGCCGTGTGCATGTCGACGTACCTGCGACTGATGCCCAGCATCTGGTCATCAAGCCACGCGTCGATCATCGCCTTCCGAAAACGCCACTGATTGCCGACCTTGACCGCCGGAAGCGGACCATCAGCAGCTAGCTTCAGCACGGTTCGCTCGTTCACCTTCAGGTAGCTGGCCAGCTCTTTCACGGTCATCAGACGGTCTTCCATCTGGCCCTATCCTTTTGCTGCGGTTGTGTTTCCGACTACTGGCGCCACTCATCAAGCCCCTCGCGGGACAAGCCAGCGCAGTGCGCCGCGCGGCCAAAGAGTTGACAGGTTACTCAATACTACGTACAATTACGTCGCATTGCAACGGATTACTTGAACTAGCGGTGTCTTGTGTGCCTTCCGTTGCGACACCTCAACTCAGCTTGGCCTGCGCGCCCGCAGGCCCGAGCACAGGAGGTCAGCGTCGATGTCGAGTCCTTTCCGGCCCAACCAGAACCCCAAGGGCAGCCCGCAGAGCCCGGCACCTCAGTATTCGCCCAAGCCGGGTGCCCCTGCTGGCGCTCCACAGAACCCGCAGAAGCCAGGGACGCAGCCTTCAAGCTCGCCGTCGAAGCCTGGCGCCCCAGTGCCGCCGGCAAAGAAGTAGTCAAGCTGGAGCCGCGTGGGGGCATGGTTGGGATGCCTCCACGCGACGCGCCCGCCCTCAAGCGAGATTCGCAATGATAGCAGCGTCTCCAAACTCTGAAGGCTGCCGAGACCGGCTGTCATCGCTTGCGCTGGCACAATACCTAGGAGTGGCGCCACCGGTCGTGCAACGGCTCGTTGAGCGCGGTGGGCTGCCGGTAATGTTGACTGGAGGTCGCTGGTTGTTTCAGCCGGCGTTGGTGAATCGGTGGTTGGACCTTTGCATGTCTGGGTTGCGCGATGTCGAACTGCGCTCTCTGGCAGGCGGCAGCAGGAGCGATGGCGCGTCGCTCGCCGTCGCTCTCGAGCCGGCCAATGTTCTGCTGGACCTCCCCCTGTCGGGGTCCGCGGACTGCATGCGGCAGATGGTGGATTCGCTCCACTTGCCCACGGACGTTGACCGGTCTCGCGTCCTGGACGGCTTGCTCACCCGTGAGCGATTGTGCAGCACGGTGTTGGGTCATGGGTTCGCCGTTCCCCACACTGCGAGGAATGGCGCGCGGCTCGTCAAGGAGCACACGGTGGCCTTTGTGCGGGCCCGCCGCGCAATCCCGGTAGCTCCGGACGGCGTGGAGCTCACGGACCTGTTCTTGTTGGTTTTCGCCGCCGATGAACTGGCGCATCTGCAGCTGCTCGCGAGAGCCACGAGCCTGGCCCGATCCCTGGCCCTTTCCCAAGCGTTGCGTGCGGCCTCCGATGCCGAGGAGGTCATACGGCTGCTGCACAATGAAGAGCAGCGAGCATTCGGCTCT
>JAPLGR010000646.1 GCA_026390045.1 Chloroflexota bacterium
AGCCGGAGTTCCTGCCTTCAACCGGAGCCGAGGTCGGGATCGACGTAGGTATCGCCAGCCTGCTCACCATGAGCGACGGCGAGCGTATCGAAAACCCCACGTGGTATCGGTCGGAGCAAGCCCGTTTGCGTATCCTGCAACGCCGGGTTGCACGTCGTAAGTTGGGAGGGGCTAATCGGCGCAAGGCGGTCCGCGCCGTTGCCCTGCAGCACGCGCATGTGGCAAACCGCCGAACGGACTTCTTGAAGAAGTTGGTCTATAGCCTTGTTTCGCGGTACGACCGGATTGCAGTCGAGGACCTGCAAATCCCGAACATGGCACGGAACCCGCATCTGGCAAAGAGCATCCTGGATACTGGCTGGGGAACCTTCCGAATGCACCTGTCTTTCAAGGCAGCATGGGCCGGGAAGACAGTTGTGGCGGTCGCTCCAGCCTACACCTCCAGGACTTGCTCGGGCTGCGGGGCACTCTTTGGGACCCTGACGTTGGCAGACCGCTGGGTGCGTTGCGATTGCGGCCTTTCCATGGACCGCGACGAGAACGCAGCCCGGAATCTGCTCGCGCTCGGACGGAGCGCGTGGGGCATAACGTGGCCGGTTGCGGCGAGCGTGCCCCAAGAAGCCGCTGGGCTTTAGCCCAGGCGTAGCGTCACGATGCCTGAGTTCCTACGATTGCAAACGCCCGCCGATGCGCTCGCCCGGCTGCTCGACGCTCTCCCAAGAGAGGCGGCTCTGGGCGCGGTGACGATTCCGACCCAGGAGGCCCTCGGACGGATCCTTGCCGAGGACCTGCACGCCCCGCACCCACTTCCGCCTTTCTCGCGCGCGTCGGTGGACGGCTACGCCGTGCGCGCCGCCGACACCTACGGTGCCTCTGCCAGCCTGCCGGCCTACTTGCGGCTGTCAGGCGAAGTGCTGATGGGCAAGGTGACCAAGCTCGAAGTCGCCCAAGGAACAGCGGCGGTGGTGCACACCGGTGGGATGATCCCGTCAGGTGCGGATGCCGTGGTGATGGTTGAGGACACGCAGGTCGCGCGTCCCGGCGAGATCGAGGTCCTGCACCCGGCCGCCCTGGGGGAGAACGTGCTCCAACTCGGGGAGGACGTGCAGGCCGGCGAAGCCGTCTTGCTGCGTGGATCTCGCCTGCGGGCGCAGGAGGTCGGCGGGCTGATGGCACTCGGCTTCACGAGAGTGCGCGTCGTGCGCGCGCCGCGCGTCGCCATCCTGTCGACCGGAGACGAAGTTGTCGCGCCGGACATGGACCCTCTGCCAGGCCAGGTACGCGATGTCAACACCTACACGCTCGCAGCCGTCGTCACCCAGGCCGGCGGCGAGCCGGTCCGGTTTGGCGTTCTACCAGACGAGCGCGCGGCGCTCGAGGCAGCCGCACGCGAGGCTCACGCCACTTGTGACGCCGTCCTGATCACCGCCGGCTCCTCCGTCAGCTCACGCGACATCACCTCCGAGGTCATCGCCGGGCTGGGCCCGCCGGGCGTGCTGGTGCATGGGGTGGCGCTCAAACCGGGCAAGCCGACCATCCTGGCCGTCTGCGCCGGCAAGCCCGTCATCGGCCTGCCCGGCAATACGGTGAGTGCGCTGGTCGTTTCCGGGCTGTTCGTCGCGCCGCTGCTGCGCTGGATGCTTGGCTGCCGGCCGCTGCTCTCGCCGCGCGTCTCGGCGCGCCTGACGGCCAACGTCCCCTCCGAGGCTGGGCGCGAGGACTACGTGCCGGTCCGCGTCTCCGGTGAGCAAGGCTCCTACGAAGCCGAGCCGATCTTCGGGAAGTCGAACCTGATCTTCACCCTCGTGCGCGCCGATGGGCTGGTGCGCATCCCGGCCGAAGCCAATGGGCTGGCGGCCAACACGCTGGTCGAGGTACTGCTCTTCTAGGCAACCAAGCATGAGCGACGATGTCTTCCTCCACGACATCCCGTTGACGTTGGCCTGGCAGCGCTGGCTGGAGGCGCTGGATGCGGCTGGCCTGTCCGGGCCTCTGGCCGGAGAGCCGGTCCAACTGGAATCAGCGCTTGGCCGCGTAACCGCCGAGCCGATCTGGGCCCGCCAGTCCTCACCTCAATACCATGCCTCAGCCATGGATGGCTACGCGCTGCGCGCTGAGTCCACTCGCGGCGCGAACGACCGCACGCCGGTGGATCTCAAGGTCGGAGATGAGGCAGCCTACGTGGACACCGGGGACGCGCTCCCTGAGTGGGCCGACGCCGTCGTCCCGATCGAGGACGTCGAGCCGATCGGCGAAGGCCGCCGCGCGGACGCAAGCACCATCCGCCTGAGGGCCGCCGTTGCCCCTTGGTCGCACGTCCGGCCGATGGGCGAGGACATGGTCGCCAGCGAGCTGGTCCTGCCGTCCGGCCACACGCTTCGCCCGGTGGACCTCGGCGCACTCGCCGGCAGCGGATCTGAGACTGTCCTCGTCCGACGCCGGCCGCATGTCGCCATCTTGCCCACAGGCAGCGAACT
>JAPLGR010000610.1 GCA_026390045.1 Chloroflexota bacterium
GGGGCAGCCTGGGGATAGAAAGGGCGCTGACGATCATGGCGCAAGAGACCTGGAAGGACTACAGGAACAGGAAGCGCACCAGGCCCTCACCGTTGAGGGACATCAAGGTGCTGGAAGTGTGCACCCTCTTGCTGGGGCCCACGGGACCGGGGCTCCTGGCGAGAATGGGCGCCGAAGTCATCAAGTGTGAGATGCCGCCTCTGGGGGACACGCTGCGCAACATGGCCCCCTTTGGCTTCTTCTTCAGAGAACAGGGTACGTCGCTCGTGCGTCCCAACCCCAACAAGTACTGGCTGGGGCTGGATCTGCACAAGCCTGAAGCGCAGCAGCTGTTTCACGAGCTGGCAGCCAAGGCTGACATCATTGAAGAGAACCAAAGGCCGGGGGTGATGGAACGCTGGAACGTCGACTATCGGCAGATCAAGGAGATCAACCCGGCCATCATCTACGTCTCCAAGAGCGGCTTTGGCCAGTGGGGGCAGTACGCCAGGGAGAACAGGCCCTCCAATGACGGCGCTGCGCAGGGAATGTCTGGCTATGCCTGGATGTCAAGATTCCCCGGACGGGGGCCTCTCAAGAACAAGCTCTATGTCTGCGACAGCTACGGTGCACTGATGGCGGAGGCGGCCGTGCTGGCGGCCCTCCACTACCGGGACAGGACCGGGAAGGGGCAGTACATCGAGCTGTCGCAGAGTGAGAGCATCATGCGGACCATGTCTTGGGTATGGCCCTACCAGCAGATCACCGGTAGGACCGCCATGCCCGCGGGCAACAGGGACGTATCCGTGTGCCCGGCCGACACGTTCCGCTGTGCTGACGATGCGTTTGTAGCGCTGGCCGCGCCAAGCCCGGATGAGTTCAGGGGCTTGTGCCTGGCGATGGGCAGGCCGGACCTGGCTGACGATCCCCGATTCAAAGACCATTTGACTCGGCTGCAGGAAGAGAACGCCGTTGAGATCCTCAGGATCATCGCGGAGTGGGTGAGAACCAAGAGGGCCGAGGAGATCGAGGGCTTGGCCGAGAAGCATGGCTTCGCCGCGTCTCACCTCTACACGATCAAGGACGTCGTGGAGGACGAGCACTTTCGCGCACGCGGCTTCATGACGGAGGTTGATGACCCGCTCCTCGGCAAGTTCCTGGACTATGAATTCCCCGTGATGATGTCAAGGACGCCGCCGAAGGTCAAGTGGTCGGTCAGGCCCGTGGGCTTCGACAACGAATACGTCATGACCCATTACCTGGGCAAGAGCGAAGATGAGATCAAGCAGCTGTACGAGTGCGGTGCCCTGGGCAAGTGGGCGGATGTGCGAGGCCGCCGGCCGCCGTCTGACTGGGATGGCAAGACCGGGCTGAACATGGCAAGGGATTGAGTCTGATTTCTCTTCGCCACCTTGGGGACCGGCGGCAAGGACAACAGAGATGGAAGAACCAGTTTGGGCAGATTGGGTTAGGGAGAGGGACGACCCGCGGATCGCGCCAGCCAGGCCCGAGGCTCTGAACGATGTCACTGTGTTGGACTTAAGCTCCAAGAGCTTCGCGGGATGCTACTGCTCTTCGATGCTGGCCGAATTCGGCGCTCAGGTCTTGAGGGTAGAACCGCCGGAGGGGGATTTCATCAGAACCTGCACCCCCTACGGGATACTGCACAAGGGTGAAGGTCTCAACTACCTGACGGAGGGGAGGAACAAGCTTCACATCACCCTGAACCTGGGCAAGCCGGAAGGCAGAGAGATCCTCAAACGTCTGGTGAGTCAGGCGGACGTGCTCATCGAGACCTACAGGCCGGGCGTCATGGACGATTGGGGCATCGGCTACGAGCAGTTGAAGGAGATCAATCCCGGGTTGATCTTCGCTTCCATCACGGCGTACGGGCAGTTCGGGCCCATGAGCCCCAGCCGGATGCCGGACTATGACAACATCGTCCAGGCCAGATCGGCAACACAGTACGCCACGGGGGAGATCATGCCGGAGGGCAAGGGCTACGATGAGTGCCCCTGGGCCATTCCGACCAAGGCCGGCCCCTGGATCGGTTGGATCCAGGCGGGAACCTTCATGGCAGTAGGCGTCCTGGCTGCCCTGCACTGGAGAGGAATGTCAGGGGAGGGGCAGGCGCTGGACGTTGCCTCGGCTGAGGCCTACGCCTCGACGGATGACTGGGCAGCAGTGTGGTATCAGGGGTCGGGGGTTATCAACGAGCGTTTTGGCAGCCTGGACACGGCCGGATGGCTGTACTGCTTCGCGCCGACCAGAGATGGTGCCGTCTTTCTGGGCGGCTTGAGATTGCAGATGTGGCAAGCATTCGCCGACATGGTGGGGAAATGGGATGAGTGGGGTGCCGCGGGCTGGAAAGACCTGTCGGTGTTTATGGAAGAGGCGATGCAAAGGAAATGGGCGCCTTTGGTGTTTGCCGAAACAAGCAAGTACACCAACGAGGAACTGGTGAGGATGTCCGTGGAGTACGGCAAGACGGGCCGGTTGGCCCCCATTACCCCCGTGGTGGCCCCCGTGTGTTCGCCGGAAGAGGCCATGCACGATGCGAACTGGCTGGATCGAGGGATTTTCACCCCGGTGAAAGACCCGGTGTATGGGGAGCTCGTTGTGGCTCAGGCGCAGCACAAGATGACGGAAACGCCCATCCGGACGAAGTGGGTGAGCCGACCAGTGGGCTATGACAATGAGCACGTCTACCTCAAGTACATGGGCTTCGGCCCCCGCAGGCTCGCAGGGTTGAAAGAGGCGGGCGTCATCTAGGCATCGGGGAGATTGAGCACGGCACAGAACCCCGCATACGGTCGCTTCGTAGATCGACCCCAGAACAAGGGGTCTTTGCCAACGGAGCCTCTGAGATCACATTGGTTGAAGGCCAACAGCTTGTGATCCTGGAGCGGTGAACCTTTCATCGGATTGGCCATGAAGCTCACTTACGCCGCGAAGAGTGCTGGCTTCTAGCGCTTGCCCTACGCTCTGATGGCTTTCCGACGTCCCGGCCCGCTGGGGCCGCATCCGGTCTGACGACGAAGGGGGGTGAGGGCGTTGTCGCCCTGGGCGCGTCAGGCTCCCAGCGCGGCGTCTCTGGGCGGGTAGGGGAGCGGTCAGCCCAGAAGCATGGCTTGAGCGAAGGTGGCTGAGAAGAGAGGATGGGCGGCCAGTTCGAGATAGCCGATGCGGGAGGCCAGCACCTGGGCGGCGTCTCGCTTGGCGCGAGAAACGAGCGCCAGCTTGGCACCCATGCCGGCGGCGTTGCCTACCTGGTGGAAGCGTTCCAGCGAGAGCCTGGGGAACAGACCGATGGTGATCGCGCTGGATACATCGATGTAGCTGCCGAATGCACCAGCGATGATCACGGAATCGATCTCCTCAACCTTCCGGCCGCTGGTCGAAAGCAGCATCTCAATGCCGGTGCGCATGGCGCCCTTGGCAAGCTGCAGCTGACGGACATCTTGCTGGGTGAAGACGATTGCGCTTCGTCTCGCTTCGCTTGCGCTCCCGCTGAGAAGCGGCAGCTCGTCGACCAGGACGAACTCGCGGACTCCATCCACCTCGCGCACCCGTGGGTGATCCTGCATGCGCCCTTGCCGATCGAGCACCCCGGCGAGGAAGAGCTGGGCCATCACGTCGACGATCCCGGAGCCACACAATCCCACCGGCGGCACGCCGCCGATCGTCTGGTATTCGATCTTGTCCCCGACCAGGCGCAGTCGCTCGATGGCCCCATTGGCCGCGCGCATGCCGTGCTTGATGTGGGCCCCTTCGAAGGCTGGCCCGGAGGCGCAGGAGGTGCTGGTCAGGACACCTTCATTCGCCAGGCAGATCTCGGTGTTGGTGCCGATGTCAATAGCCAGGACAACCCCTCGCAGGTCTGCGATCTGGGTCGCCAGCAACATCGCCGCGTGGTCCGCGCCGACGTATCCGGCCACGTTGGGCAGCAGATGCACGTACGCCCCGGGTGCAAGCTGCAATCCCAGATCGCGTGCCTTCACATCGAGTGCCGAGGTGACGGCGGGCACGTAGGGGGCCAGGCCGAGCTGCCTGACAGGCAGGCCCAGGAAGAGATGATGCATCGCGGTATTGCCCACGACGACCATATCGACAATCTGGGAGGCTTCCGCTTCGACTCGGGAGCACAGCTCTGTGGCTACCTCATTGACGGCTCCGACAACAAGCTGGCGCAGAAGTGAACGCTTGCCTTCATCCTGTTCGGCAAGGGCTATGCGGGCAACGACGTCCTCGCCGTACGCGATCTGCGGGTTCATCAGGCCGTGTGATGCCAACGTCCGGCCGCTGGCGAGGTGGACGAGGTAGGCGGCGATCTTGGTCGTGCCCAAGTCGATGGCCAATCCCAGCGGGGAAGCTTCGGGCGGGAGGAGTCCGATGACCTCACCCTCACGCGTCACGACCCGGACGCGCCAGCTGCCGCTCTCTCTATCAATGTGAGCGCGCAGACTTGAGGAGATCTCGCGCAAGACATCGAGGTCGACACGGGTTGCCGTGACGTGGTGCTGCTCCTGCAGGGCGTTGGCAAGCCTTCCTGCATCTGCACGCAGATCGTCGAGTGAAGGCGGTTGCAGGGTGACAAGATAGCTCTTCGCCAGGGGATCGGGCGCGACCGGTGTCTCTTCCCCTTCGACCTGCATCCGTTGCGGGGAGGTCAGTGACTCGAGAGGCACTCGGACCCTACAATCGGCGAGAGGAATGGTGCGGCAGGCCAGACGGTAGCCCTGCGCGATGGCGTCCGGAGTCAGGTACTCTGCGTCTTCAGGAGTGGGCGCCGAAACGTGACCATCCACGATTTGGACGATGCACTGCCCGCACTTGCCGATGCCGCCGCACAGGCTGGTGATACCTACACCCAGCAGGCGGGCACATCCCTGCAGTGTCTCGTCCTTCGGACACTCGCCGCGCCGACCGACCGGCTCGAAGTCGATGAGGGGACTCATTGGCTCATCCGAGGAGAGTATAGCCGATGCTGACGCGGCTGGCAGGCGGATTGAGCGCGATGCTTGGCCTGCGAAGGAGCGCGAGAATGGACGGGACGAGGCATGGGCTGCCAGTGCCCGGCCTGTGGTCGATCTGAACGGCGCAAGGCATGCGCCTGGCGACAATGCGCCTGTTGGCGTCGAGCGGTGTACATATCGCGGCGATCCCGACAGGGCAAGGAGCGCAAGAATGAAGCTGGACGGGAAAGTAGCTCTCATTACCGGAGCGGCTACTGGCATTGGGGCCGAAATAGCCCGGCGGTTCGTTGCTGATGGAGCGCGGGTATGCATAACCGGCCGCCGTCAGGGAGTGCTCGACAAGCTGGCCGGGTCGTTGCCGGCGGGGGCAGCGGCGGTGTGCGCCGGAGACGTGACAAAGCTTGAAGATGCCACCCGGATGGTTGAGACGGCGCTCGGACTCGCAGGCAAACTCGATGTGTTGGTGAACAATGCAGCGATCGATCCGGGCGGCAAGACCGTTGTCGATATCGATCCTGAGATCTGGCATCACGTTCTTGAAACGAACCTCACCGGCCCTATGCACCTTATGAAGGTAGCCATACCGCACATGATCGCGGGGGGTGGAGGCTCCATCATCAACATCGCTTCCCTGGGGGGCCTGCGCTGCCTGCCTGGCATGCCCGCGTACTGCGCGTCGAAGGCGGGTCTCATTGCACTCACCCAGCAGGTTGCGCTGGATTTCGGTCCAGCCAAGATCCGATGCAATGCGGTCTGTCCGGGCGGCACAAGGACGGAAATGCTGGAGAAATCGCTCAGTCCCTTGGCTGAGGTGCTCAAGACGGATGTGGATGGCGTCTTCAGAGTGGTGTCCTCGATGGTTCCTCTGAGGCGGACTGCCAATCCCAGTGAGATCGCGGGCATCTGCAGCTACCTAGCCAGCGATGATTCCACGTTCATGACGGGGGCCGTCCTTGTGGTAGATGGAGGGGCAGCGATTGTTGACGTAGCGGGAGCTGCACTGACCAATGCCGGCGTGAAATGGGGCGTGTGAGTGAGAGTCTGCCAGAGGAGGCACACAATGCCACAACGAGAGGGGAGCACGGACTACAAGTACGAAGACTACTCGTCAAAAGTCGCAGTCAATCGCCTTCCCCAAACAGCAGCGCTGGTGGGTCAGGAGATGAAGATCACCCTCGAGTCGGGGAGATCCTTCGAGCTCACGTTTGTGGAGCGCAACAGGATCGTCTGGCAAAGCGACGGCGCACGGGGATCGGACTGGTACGAGGTAGTGGAAGTGGCGTCGCACACCTACTTCATTGACATGACCTTTGCCTATCAGGTCCTTCAGTCTCAGACGTTCATTATGAACACTGAAACGCGGCGGGTGCTCGGGATCCGCACGATCATGCGGGAGGGTGATGTCGGCAAAGAGCCACGGGCAGTGCATGAGTTCGTGCCCGGCGTGCTCGGCGATCCGGCGATTCCGCCGACAGGGCGCAAGCCGGCGCCAACGCGCGATCTCATTGGCCTGCGTGGACTCTACAAGTATGGTCCTGAGCAGTGTTTTGAGCACATCTACTTGAATTCCGAGCGTTATGCTTGGCAGTGCATCATCGGCCCGCTGCGTGGACGGGCGGACGTGGACTTCTCTACTGTCTACAAGTTCGACGACAACCAATACGTCTTTGCTTTTCGCGAGTTCGGCCTGCCGGTCTCCACGGTGTTCTTCTACAACTGGGATCAGATGAGGAGCACAGGCAAGTTCTTCGCGGTTGGTGAGGATGGGGCCATCGCCAATACGCCTGCCGGCGCCTTCATCAAGAAGCTCTCGGTGGCCTTCTATCCGCCCGACATGCAGCCGCTGTGAGGGTTGCCGAGGGATTGCACAAGTCCATTGGACTGGACGAGGAGACCGCCGGTCCTGGGTGGTCTCCGCTCAAGGTGAATTGCGCCAGTGGTGTCGGGAGGGAAGGTCGCGGGGTGCTTGACTAGGAAAGCGATGTCCCTACGGTTCCCTCCGCGGGCTAACCGTAAGGACTGCGGTGTGGATCTGGTGGGCGCGGGGGGGCTCGAACCCTCGACCTTACGGATGTGAACTAGCTCGGTCGGAACCCCTACTGTAGACCTTACGGTACGGCTGTCTTGATAACCATCGCGACAGCGAATCGATCATAGCCGTGAGGTCTACGGTGGTTCCTGAAGACCCCTCTCTGCTACTCAATTGAGTGCGCGAATCGATTCCGATAAACGCAGATTACCAGAACTTGTCAGTGTAGGCAATGGGATGGAAGGCGCGAATGGGCTGCTGATGTGGCGGGCAATACAGTCAGGACTCCTGGCCAGGCGGAACGGCAAGACAAGTATGACGGCAGGGGCGATGGGTTTGTGGGGGGCGGTCCTGCCAACTAGAGTCTAGTCCAGGGGCAATTCGATGGCAAACTCGGCATGTTGTATTGCGTACGCCTTTCCACCTTGTGGAGGACGGTACCGTTGACCCGAAGGTACTATTCGCATTGGCTCAAGATACCGTGATTGATGGGCGCTCAGCGCGTTTGGCGCAGGCCTTGGCGGCGCGGAATGCGTGTGGTATGATCAGTCGGTTGCCACGCCCCCTGCGGGGGGCGTGCTTTCCGCTCCCGGCCCGTGCCGCCTGGCATGTGGACTGGGGGCAATCCCGAGGAAAGGAGGATGTCCCGTGCGCAACTATGAGATCGCCTACATCGCGGACCCGGATCTGGATGAGAACTCCCTGACCGCATTGGAAGAGAAGGTCAAGGGCTGGATCGAAGCCGCCGGCGGAAGCGTGGTTAAGGTCGATCGGTGGGGCAAGCGCCGTCTTGCCTACACGATCAAGAAACGGCACGATGGTCACTATGTGTTCGTCCAGGCTTCGATGCCGAGCGCCGCTAATGCAGACGTGGAGCGGAACCTGCGCCTGACGGAGCAGGTTATGCGATTCATGATCACACTGCAGGAAGCAGCCTGATGCTCGTTGCCGTCCCCCCGCTTGTCGCGGGGGGCAGGAGGCTGAGATGAGCCGAGGCTTGAACAAAGTCATGGTCATCGGCCATCTGGGGCGGGACCCGGAGATGCGCTACACGCCCTCCGGCCGACCGGTGACGACGTTCTCGGTGGCGACGACCCGCACCTGGCACTCCGCGGACGGCGAGCGGCACGAAGAGACGGAGTGGTTCAATGTCGTTGCTTGGGGCAGCCTGGCCGAGATCTGCAACCAGCATCTGAGGCGCGGCCAGCAGGTCTACGTCGAAGGGCGTCTGCAGACCCGGCACTGGGATGATGCTGAGGGCAAGAAGCACAGCGCGACGGAGTTGGTCGCCAAAGAGATCATCATACTCGGGGAACGCAAGGAAGGTACCACCACAGCCTTCGTGGCGGCCCCCGGCGAAGATGAAGGGTATCCCTTCTAGAACACGAGTGCGGCGCGGACAGGGTCCGCGGCTGCAGGAGAGTAGTCCGTGAGTTACGAGATGGAGACGGAGAGCGAAGAAGGGCAAGGCGGAGGGGACCGAGGCGGACCACGCCGTCGGTTCATTCGCCGGCCGCACGTGTGCCAGTTCTGCACCGAGAAGACGAAACTGATCGACTACAAGCAGGCCGAGCTTCTGAAGCGCTTTGTCACAGAGCAGGGGCGCATGCGTAGCCGCCGCGAGACAGGAACTTGTGCCCGGCATCAGCGCATCCTGGCGCAGGCCGTCAAGCGCGCCCGGCACATCGCCCTGCTGCCATTCCAGGCGGAACGCTTCCGCTAAGAGTGCCTTCCTGGCGGCCCGGGGAGGCGGTCTCCCCGGGCCCCTCTATCATCGTAAGGAGTTGACTGTGCCCAACGAGCAGCGGGGTGCGCCCCGCGTGACAAGGAAGCATCTGGCGCGCGCGCAGCGCGAGCGCATCCAGCGCAGGTGGACTCTGGTGGGTGCGCTCGTGGTCATTGCTCTGGTCGTCGGTTTGGTCGCCTACGGCTTGGCGGAGCAGACGATCATCAACCCGCGCCGCGCCGTCGCCACCGTGAATGGCGAAAAGATCACCAGCCAGTACGTGCAGGCGCGCTACATCCTGGCCCGCTACAACCTGCAGGGCCAGGCGCAACAGATCCAGCAATTCATGGCGATCTTCGGCGGTGACGAGACCTTCACCTCCAGCCTCCAGTCCCAACTCAACCAGATCAACTCGTTCCTCGAGGACGCGCCCAGCCTGAAGCGATCGGTGCTGGACAACCTGGTCGAGGAGACACTGATCCGGCAGGAGGC
>JAPLGR010000521.1 GCA_026390045.1 Chloroflexota bacterium
GTGCAGCAGATAGGGAAGCCAGCCACGCGGCAGGATCCGCTCTAGGCGAGTGCGCACACGAGGGCTGTCCAGGACCGACATGCTATTCTACCGTCCGATCTTTGGGTGACCTACACCCTGATAACCCGCGACCCGCTGCGAAGGTGCGTTCTGATCCCTGCTTGAGGGACCGCTCGTGTGGGCCTGGAGGTTCCTAGGTCAATGATGAGTGCCCGCATACTGTACCGCCAATCAGACAAGTCCGCGTCGCCCTGACGCCCACGTCCGACGAGCTTTGGGAGGCAGCAGACCCCATTGAATGGCTGTCTGTCCGGTCTGTGGTTGTCGGGTACTGGGCGGCAATTGACTCGGGGTGTCCGTCGGCAGTATTGTTCTGGTTGGTGAGATGCCCCTTCTTCCCCCAACGCATCTGAAAGGAGCCCCCATGACCACGCGCAGCGTAACCAGGTCCTGCCTCAGGCCGAGCCCATTCGCGATCCTCGCCGTACTATGCGCCATCTCGCTCTCCTGCAGCACGCTCACCGGCCTAGTGCCTACGGCGGGCGTGGAAACCGCTGAGCCCGGTGTTCAACAGGGGGAGACCCCGCTGGAGGCGGGCGAGGCACCCGCCGTCCTGGGATATGTGCTCGACCCCGACGGCGCACCAGTGGCGTTCGCTTCCGTCGCTGGGGAGATCGCCGACAGCAACGGTGCAGTGTCCGGTGACCTGACCGGCAGCGCAAGTGGTTGGCTTGAGGTGAACGCTCTGGGGTATGCGACTGGGTATGCGAAGCCCGGGGAAGGCATCGGCAAGACTGCCATCTTCGAAGCTCGACTCACCCCCTTCGAAGCCTTCCTGCCCCTGGAATCTGGAGATGAAGTCGTATTCACGCTGGGCGACGTTGCACAGCCTGTGGCGGAGGTCAGCATCCCGGCCGGAGCCGTCTCATCACTGCCGGCTTATGTGGAGGCGGCTGTCTACGATCGGGGGGATGTGGGGCCGTACCTTGCAGAGCTCGACTCGGGCGAAGCACTGGACCTCAAGCTGGCGCTCGCCGTTGAGGCGACGTCGGATCAGTTGGAGCCCGTCTCCCTCGCCTCCGGCAAAACCCTCGCCCTAAAGCTGTTCCCGAATGCGAGCCTTCCTGCGGACCCTGTGATGGCAATCTTCGACCCGGAGAAGGGCATATGGGAGGTCCAGGCCGGGGCATGCACGCCGGGCGAGGCAGGCGCACTGCTGTGCGCCATCCCCCACTTTTCGCCCTTGATAGGATTGTTCGGCCCCAGCGACGAGGTTGGCCAGCGGCCGGATTCAGGTGTCGGCGTCCAGGCAGCGCCCGCTGCGCGGATTGTCGCCCAGTTCTTCTCGGACGACCAGGCCTACCAGGACGCCATGACCGATGTGGAAGTGTGGGCCTGGATTGGCCAGGGCCAGATGGAACGAACTGGAACCGTGAGTGCGGAGTGGGAAGCGGAGATGGCGAATCGTGTCGGGAAGTGGGCCGATGCGGCGGAGGCCTACGCGGAATCCCACCCCGACAAGTCAGGGCTCGCGCATCTGTTGTACACCGCCCAGGCGGCGCTCAAGCTCGGGATGGACCCGGCCATTGCCGACAAGCTTATGAAGGATGCCCGGGAGATTGCTGAGGCCGCGGCCGAAGCGCTGCTGGAGGAGGGCGACTGCGGGCGGATCCGGGAGATGCTGATGGCGGCGCGACAGCTCATGTTGCTGGGGGGGAGCCAGGCAATAGCCGACGCATTGATCGAGAAGGCAAATAGAGTATCTGACTGCGATATCTGGGATGGTACGATCCACGTCTGGCTCCTTGTCGCATCCAATCCGCCACGCCTGGACTGGGCGCTGGAGTCAGGTGGCGGAGACTGGTGGGAGACGCACAATGTCACAATGACCACCAATGTCCAGACCTATGTGCTCAAAGGCGAGGACAGGGTGACGCTAAAGGGCATGGAAGTGACGCACGGAAAGAAGGACCGCCACGGCTGCCACACCTACATGACCCACAACCTTGATGTGGGGGGAGGGCCTATCTTTCTCAATTTTGATGGCCGGTACGACGGGTATACCTTCACAGTTGGAGATCTGAAGTCAGCTGGCGGATCTTCATCCATCATTTATGGAGCGCATGGGGAGCGATGGAATGATGAAGAGGAGAAATGCGAGGTGATCGATGATCAAAGCGCCCCAGCGCCAAACTACACCTCAGTACTCCTCCATGGATTCTCGGGGTCCCCGCCCATCACCATGCAAGAGATGCTTCAAAGTGGGGACAACACCGCTATCGGCGGACTTGAAGAGATCAGCAACGGCGCCTATGAGTTATTCATCTTCCCAGTGGAGCATGGGTATGTCGAATGGCGCTTCCACCATACAAAGAAGGGCCTGCCTCAGAAATAGCAGCCGCAGACAAGGGGTGCCCTGTGCGAGCGTCCCGCGCTTGAGGCATCTCGGACAACTGGACATCCATACACGAAAGGAGGAATCCCATGACCGACAGCGTCTACAAAGTGATTGAACTGGTCGGCACGTCGACTGAGTCCTGGGAGAAGGCGGCCAAGGCCGCCGTCGAGACGGCGGCCAAGTCGCTCAAGGACCTGCGCGTGGCCGAGGTCGTCGAGCTGGACCTGCAGATCGAGGAAGGCAAGGTACACGCCTACCGGGCCAAGGTGAAGCTGTCCTTCAAGTACCTGTCGGAGGACTGACGCCTGCGGCTAGGGGCGGTCCCTGGCGCATGCCGACTGCAAGGCGGTGAGGCGGGAAGCCGCAGGCGCGCTGCCATTTGTGCGCGCAAAGCAGAGCGGGGGCGCATTCGCGCCCCCGCTCCTTCCTACGGCAGAGATTGGAGTCTAGACCTTGTGGAACGCCAGCCCGACGACGCCCGGCCCGCCGTGCACGGCAAGCGACGGGACCAGGTCTTCCATCATGACCGTTTCGCAGTTCAGGCGCGAGGTGACCATGTCGATCAGCTTGCGGCCTTCCTCGAGCGCGCGGGCGTGCACCACGCCCATGCGCACCGGGACCGACCCGGCAGCGGCCGCGGCCAGCGCGACCAGCCGCTCGAGAGCCTTGCCTCGAGTGCGCACGCTCTCCCTGGCCTCGAGCATCCCGTCCTGCAGGATGATGATCGGCTTGACGTTCAGCAGCGAGGCGATCGCGCCCTGGAGCTTCCCGACCCGCCCGCTCATCTGCAGGTACTTTAGCGTCGCTGGCGTCAGGTAGAGGAAGCTGTTCTTGCGGATCTTGGTCAGCCGCTGCAGCACAGCCGATCGCGACTCTCCGCGCTCTGCCATCTCAACCGCCTCCAGCACCATGAAGCCTGTGCCGAGCGATACCGCGGCCGAGTCGAACACCTCCACGTCGGCCTCGGGGACCAGGGACCGGGCGAGCAGGGCGGAGGAGTAGGTTCCGGAGTGCTTGCTGGTGACGGTGATCACGAGGACGGACTCATGTGCTTCCGCCGCCTGCCGGTACTGTTGCGCGAACCAGGCAGGAGAGGGCTGCGACGTGGTCGGGATCGTCCCTGTCTCCTCGATCCTGCGGTAGAACAGATCGCGGTCGAGGTTCACGAACTCGTCGTAGCTTTCCTCGCCGAACTGGATGGCGATCGGCGCGGTGGGAATGTGGTGAGCCGCGATCAGCTCCGGAGCCAGATTGCAGGTGGTGTCAGTGATGACCTTGAGCATGTTCCCTCCCTGGTGCCGGTTGCGTAGGCCGATGGGCGCTGCGTCACTGGCTGCAATTCCTCCAACCCCGCCGCACGCCGGACGATACGCGAACAAGGGAGGCGTCGGGCTCGAACGGAGAACCTCAGGGCACGTGCGGCCTGCGCCTTGCGCCTGCGAGGCGGGCTACTTTGGCAGGCCTCCGAACACCCCTTTGACCCAACGATGAGCACGGTGGCCGAAGCCGGCCGGCTCGGCGAACATC
>JAPLGR010000485.1 GCA_026390045.1 Chloroflexota bacterium
AGCCGTAGCGCAGTTTGACCGTTACGGGCAGGGGGCCGGCGGCCCGCACGGCCGCCTCGACGAACCGGACGGCCGGCTCCGGGTCGCGCAGGTACACCGCCCCGCAGCCTTCGCCCGCGATGCGCTTGCTGGGGCCCGCGAAGTTCAGGTCGATGAGGTCGCCGGCCCCGAGCGCGGCCACCATCGCCACGGCCTCCGCCAGCGGTGACCCGCGGAGCGGCAGAATCTGGACGCCCAGCGGCCGGTCCTCGGGCACGGAGGCCAGCAGGTTGCCGCCCTTGCGGCGGTTGCCCCCGCGATGCCGCTCCCACCGCAGGAGTTCCTCCGGCGTTGCCATCTCGGTGTGCGTGAGCGATGCCCCGAACTGCCGCGCGATCAGGCGAAACGCCAAACTCGTCCGCCGGTGCATCGGCGCAAGCGTCAGGTTCCGCGCCAGTTTCACCGGGCCGATCTCGACGGGATGGAAGAGGTTCTCAGGCATAGGCGCACCATTCTACCGGTTCTCGGCGCCTAGTTGAAGCACCGCTCTCCAGTGGGTAGGGCGACAACGGCGAAGGCGAAAAACTGGCGGAGAGGCAGGGAGTGAATCAGGCCGTTTTCGCTAACCTCTGCCGCCACCTGTGGTTGCGCGTTAACTCCAATAACGGCAAGGAGTTCCGTCGTCTCGTTGATGTTTTGTTCCCCCACGGGTTTTTACCATCTCACGACGAGTTTTGAGGACATTTTGAGGGCATTTCAACGATACTCCATATAACTGCGGTGAGGCTTGCCCTCTATCCGGCATTGTCTCGGCAGACCGCATCCATTTCCACTCAAATCCACTGAAATCTGAGGGCGCCCATAATGGGTCAGTTACAGGTGCCCCGTGAATGTAGGGGCGAGGCATGCCTCGCCCCTACGCCGGCGCAGACGCACGTAACTGACCCCTTACGGGCGTTAACGAAAAGGATTGACTCCCGGCGCGGAGCGGGATAGATAGGGTTCGGGTGCCGCGTTTGGGGTCCGCCACCCGCCGCCGTTTTGCTCCGCCCTTTACAGAAATCCGGGTCAACGGGCGCGGGGCAACGGAACCATCTGCCCCGTGCACAACAAGGAGAGCGATCATGAAGTGCCAACTCAAAGCCACTCTCTCGATCGTCCTGGTTCTCGGCGTCCTGGCCGGGTGTAAGAAGGAGGCCGGTCCCGACTCGCCCGGCGGCCCGGCGCCCGGGAAGAGCGGGACGATCGGGCTGTCGGTGCTGACGATGAACAACCCGTTCTTCAAGGAGATCGCCGACAGCATGGCGGCCGAGGCGGGCAAGCACGGGTTCAACGTGGTCACGGTCAGCGGCGACTTCGATGTGGCCAAGCAGCAGAACCAGGTGCGGGATTTCATCGTCAAGAAGGTCAGCGCCATCGTGCTGTGCCCGTGCGACTCGATGGCCATCGCCCCGGTGATCAAGGACGCCGAGAAGGCGGGCATTCCCGTGTTCACGGCGGACATCGCCTGTCTGGACCCGGGCGCCAAAGTCGTCTCCCATGTGGCCACGGACAACTTCCTGGGAGGCAAGATGGCGGCGGAGGCAATGGTGGAAGCGCTGGGGGGCCGGGGGACGGTGGCCATTCTGGATCATCCCGAGGTCGAGTCGGTCATTCTGCGCACGAAAGGCTTCCAGGAGAGGCTAGCCGAGTTGAACAAGCAGCCGGACGTGGACGTGAAGGTCGTCACGGTCCTGCCGGGCGGCGGGGACAAGGCCAGGAGTTTCAAGGTGACCCAGGACATCCTCACGACCTTCCCCGACATCGACGGGATTTTCGCGATCAACGATCCCAGCGCGCTGGGCGCCAGAGCCGCGCTTGAGAACGCCGGCAAGGCCGGCCAGGTGAAGATCGTCGGCTTCGACGGGCAGCCGGAAGGCAAACTGGCGATCAAGGAAGGCAAGATCTATGCCGACCCCATTCAGTTTCCGCGCGAGATCGGCGCCCAGACCGTCAATCTGATCGTCAAGTACATGAACGGCGAGGACGTTCCGAAGGAATATCTCATCCCCACCGCCTTGTACCGCAAGGCAGACGCCGACAAGGACGCCTCCCTGAAGTAGGGAACCGGCAGATGCGGCCATGAACGGCGATGATCGGCCAACAGACGGCAGGCTGTTGCTTTCGATGCAGGGAATCGACAAACGATTCCCTGGCGTACATGCGTTGAAGAACGTGGACCTGACGCTGTTCGAAGGCGAGGTGCTCGCCCTGGTGGGCGAGAACGGGGCCGGCAAGAGCACGTTGATCAAGGTCCTCGGCGGCGCCCACCTGCCGGATGCGGGGACGATCCACATCGCCGGCCGACCGGCAGGTATCCGCAACCCCCTCGATGCACGCCGCGCGGGCGTGGGGATCATCTATCAGGAATTCAACCTGGTTCCTTACCTGTCGGCCCGCGAGAATATCTTCCTGGGTCAGGAGCGAACGCGTTGGGGCTTCTTCTCCCGGCGCGACGAACACCGCCGCGCCGCGGACCTGTTCGCGCGGATTGGCGTGGCCGTCGATCCCGAAGCCCTCTGCGGCGACCTGAGCG
>JAPLGR010000057.1 GCA_026390045.1 Chloroflexota bacterium
TGGGCATCATCAACCAGGAAGTCGCGGCCGCCGACCGCATCATTACGAATCTGCTGGCGGTGGCTCGGGCGAAGGAACCGGTCAAGCAGCACGTGGACCTGGGGCAGACCATCCTGGAGGCCCTGGCGGGGACCGGGCAAGCTGAGGCGGTACGGCTCCGGATGTCCCTGGCGCCGGATCCGTTTATGGTCCGCGCCGACCCGGACCAACTGCGGCAGGTCTTCCGCAACCTTGTGACCAACGCGGCCGAGGCACTGAGCAACGGCGGCGAGATTGTCGTGGAGGCCGCTCGTGATGCCGACGGCGATTCGATTGTCTTGCGCGACACTGGCCCCGGCGTGACGCAAGAGGTCCGGGAGAGCCTTTTCGAACCGCTCGTCACCACCAAGGCAAGAGGCATCGGCCTGGGGTTGACCATCTGCCGCCAGATCATCGAACACCACGGCGGCAGCATCGAACTGATCGACGAAGGCAAGCCGGGCGCGGCCTTCCGAATCCGATTGCCGCGACAGTAGTGCTCTGTGACACCTGAAATGACGGGTGCCACGGCTTGCTCGCAAGCCGTGATACACGAAGTGCACTGGTTGCAAGCAACCAGTGGCACCCATCAATTGACGAGTAACGGAACAGTAGCCGGAGACCTGGGAAAACGCGGGGGACAGATCATGGCAAAGGCCGAGGCCGCTAAGAAAACCGGACGCGTGCTCGTGGTCGATGACGAGGCCAATATGCGAAGGACGCTCGCCGACATCCTCCGCAATGAAGGCTACGAGGTCACGACCGCCGCCACCGGAGAGGAAGCGGTCCAGCGGTGCTCGGAGGCGGCCTACGACATCGTCCTCATGGACGTGCGCATGCCCGGCATAGACGGCGTCGAGGCGTTCCGGCGGATTCGTCGCCACCAGGAAGGCGTCCGCGTCATCCTGATGAGCGCCTACGGCCTGGAGGAACTCAAGCAGGCCGCGCTCGACGAAGGCGCCATTGCCTTCCTTACCAAGCCCCTCGACCTGGATCAGGCGGTCCGGCTCATCAGCGAAGTCAAGGACACGGCCATTCTGGTGGTCGAGGACGACGAGCGCGTTTCGGCGCCACTGCAAGCGGAACTGAAGCAGCAGGGGTGCCGCGTCACCGTGACCCGGTCCCCGCACGACGCCCTGGAACTGGTGGAGCAGATACGATTCGACCTGATCTTCGTGGACGTGAACCTGCCGGCCATGAACGGCCTGGAGTTATATCTTGCCATCAAGAAGATCTCGCCGATGGCCGTGGCGATCATGATCACCGGCATGGACGCGGAGTTCGAGGCCCTCGCCCGGGAGGCCGTCCGGCGAAACGCCTACACGCTGGTCCGAAAACCGCTGGACATCGACCATGTCCTGGCCTTGCTGTCGCGGGTAATCGGGAGGCGCGCCTCCGGCGACATGCGAAAGCCGCCCCCGGCCCAGTGACGGTCCGGGGCGGTCGAGAAAGGGGCGACGCGGTGGAAAGCGGAAAGCAGTCCCAGGAACGGTCGCGGTTGCTTATCGTCGAGGACGACGAGGCCCAACTGCGAACGCTCACCGCCATCATGCGGGCAGAGGGATTTGAGGTCGCCGGCTGCTCCACCGCGGCTGAAGCCCTCAAGCACCTCAATGGTGGGGGATTCGCCGTGGCGGTGGTGGACCTGCAATTGCCTGACCTCCCCGAAGAGCAACTCCTGACCCGGCTCCGCGCCGTCACGGATGACGTTCGGGTCATCATCAACACCGGGTACGGCTCCTACAAGTCCGCCAGGGATGCCGTGAACCTTGGCGCCTTCGCCTACGTGGAGAAAGCAGGCGATCCCGCTGAGATCGTCCGT
>JAPLGR010000153.1 GCA_026390045.1 Chloroflexota bacterium
GCGACCACACGCCTGGTTGGATCTTCGGCGTCGGTCTGATCCTGTATGACCTGCTGGCGCTGCGCTGGGGCCACGCACACTACGACGCGCGCGGCCTGCTGGAGTTGTGCCCGGTCCTGGCGGAGCAGGGATTGCTTGGCGGATATCGATTCATTGATGCCACAACGGACGATGCCCGGCTGACGATGCGCGTCCTGCGCGAGGCAGTCCACGGCGGATCGATTGCCCTGAACTATGCGCGCGTCGAGAGCCTGCTGACCCGCCAAACGGGGCAGGTCTGCGGTGTCGTCGTGCGAGATCAGGCGCCGGGTGCGGGCAGGACCGCCGAGGTCAAGGCGCCTGTTGTTCTCAGCGCCACGGGCGCGTGGGCCGATGATCTGCGCGTGCAGTTGGGTGGCCCTCGGCGCCTGCGCCGCCTGCGTGGCAGTCACCTGATCTTCCCCTCCTCCCGCCTGCCGCTCACCCGCGCCGTCAGTGTCCTGCACCCGGCCACCGGCCGCCCGGTCTTCGCCGTGCCGTGGGAGGGCGTAACCCTCATCGGCACCACCGACGTCGATCACACGGAGGACCTGGCGCTCGAGCCCGCTATCGATTCGGCTGAAGCCAGCTTCCTGCTGGCAATGGCGACGTTCGCTTTTCCGTCGCTGGAGCTCGGGATGCAGGATGTCCTCGCAACGCAGGCCGGCGTGCGAGCCGTTGTCAACACCGGACGATCCGACCCCTCAAAGGAATCGCGTGAGTATGTCCTGTGGGACGAGCGCGGCTTGCTCACCGTCACCGGTGGCAAGCTGACTACGTTTCGCCGTATGGCCCACAGCGCGCTGCGCGCCGCTCAGTCACGCCTGCCACATCACGTTACCCTCGACAACCACCTCCCGGTTCTTGACCCGCTCCCCTCGGAGCGCTGCCTTGAGGGGCACGTGGATCCTGGGTTGTGCCTGCGCCTGCTTGGCCGCCATGGCGCAGAGACGCCGATGCTCGTCGAGGCTGCTGCGCCGGGTGAGGTCCAGCCAATCAAAGGGACCTTGTTCACTTGGGCAGAACTGCGCTGGGCAGCGCGCGAGGAAGGCGTCGTTCATCTCGACGACCTGTTGCTGCGCCGCCTCCGGCTCGGGCTGACGCTGCCCGAGGGCGGCCTGGCCCATCTGGATCGCATCCGCGCCATCGCCCAGCCTGAGCTGGGTTGGGATGACGAACGCTGGACACAAGAGGTCGAGCGGTACCGCACGCTATGGCGGGCCGGCTACGCGCCGCCCGCCTCGTAGCCCCGGTTGGCAGCGGGCCTTCCCGCAGGAGTCACGCATGCCTGGTGATCATCTACTCGCCATCGACCAAGGGACCCAAAGCGCCCGTGCCCTGATCTTCGACCTGCGCGGCAACCTGGTGGCCAAGGCTCGCGCCCCGATCGAGCCCTACTTCTCCGACGCACCGGGGCTGGCCGAACAGCACGCGCACGTCTTCTGGGATGCGGTGTGTAAGGCGTGCCAGGCGCTGTGGTCCGAACCCGGCGTCTCGAAGAATCGAATCGCCGGCGTCGCGCTGACCACCCAGCGCTCCACCGTGTTGAATGTTGACAAGGACGGAGCCCCACTCCGGCCAGCGATCAGCTGGCTCGACCAGCGCCGCACGGAGGGGCTGCCACCCGTCGGAGGTGCCTGGGGCGTGCTGTTTCGGCTTGCCGGCATGTCCGGCACCGTGGCCTACCTGCAGGCCGAAGCCGAAGCCAACTGGATCCGCACGCATCAGCCGGAGATCTGGAAGCAGACGCACAAGTATCTTCTTCTTTCCGGGTACCTGACCTTCCGTCTCGTTGGACGCTTTGTCGATTCCATCGGCTGCCAGGTCGGTTACATTCCTTTCGACTACAAGGGTCTGCACTGGTCCAAGCGCTCGGACTGGAAGTGGCAGGCGCTGCCGATGGATCCGTCGCTGCTGCCCGACCTGAAAGCACCAACGGAGACTCTCGGTGAGATCACACGCGCGGCCAGCGACGCCACCGGCATCCCTGCCGGCCTGCCCTTGATTGCCGCCGCGGCCGATAAGGCCTGTGAGGTGATCGGCGCCGGCGGCCTCGAGCCGCACGTCGGCTGCCTGAGCTATGGCACCGCCGCAACGATCAACACTACGCATCGTCGCTACCTCGAGGTTATCCCGCTCCTTCCGCCCTACCCATCTGCCGTTCCGGGCGCGTACAGCCTTGAGGTGCAGATCTTCCGCGGCTACTGGATGGTGAGCTGGTTCAAACATGAATTCGGGTTGCGCGAACAGCACCTTGCCGACGAGCGCGGGCTAGTGCCTGAGGCCCTGTTCGACGAGTTGGTGCGCGCTGTCCCTCCCGGCTCGCAGGGCCTGGTGCTGCAGCCATACTGGTCGCCGGGCTTGAAGCATCCGGGCCCGGAGGCGCGCGGCGCCATCATCGGTTTCGGGGCTGCACACACGCGAGCGCACCTGTACCGTGCCATCCTCGAGGGACTAGCCTACGCCCTGCGCGAGGGCGCCGAACGTACTTCAAAGCGGAGCGGTGTGCCGATCACCGAGCTGCGCGTTGCCGGCGGGGGCAGCCAGAGCGATGCCGCCCTGCAGCTAACCGCAGATGTGTTTGGCCTTCCCGCCTCTCGGCCTCACGTGTACGAAGCCTCCGGCCTGGGAGCGGCCATGGATGCCGCCGTCGGGCTGCACCTGCATCCCGATTTCCAGACCGCCCTGCGCGAAATGACCCGCCTGGGCCGGACATTCGAGCCGGACGCGGCGGCTCACCGCACGTACGATGATCTGTATCGGCAGGTGTATCTCCAGATGTACGACCGGCTCCGCCCACTCTACGAGAGCATGCGCAGGTCCGTTCCTCCTTCGTCGGGCGAACGCACCACCTGACACGGGACATCGCCTGTGCCAAATCGCCGCTCGGCCGCCGTGCCTGCCAGGGTACTTCGTTCTCTTGCACTCCTCCTTTGGCTGTGTGCCGCATGCGCACCTGTTGCACAGCCGTCCATGCAGCCAGGCGCATCTCCATCGGCGTCGCTGCCCACTCCGTCCGCCCAAACTGCATCCACACCTGCGCCCCACTCCACCGGATCACCCGCCCCTTCGGTTACCGTGGATGAGGTCTTCCGCCAGGTCGAGCGGCTGCGCGGCATCGAAGCGCAGCGAGGCATTCCCTACACCGGCGCTGCACAGGCTGAGGTGGTTGACCTGACGCAGGAGGCCCTGCTCCTCAACTGGCCTCTCTCGTCCCTTGAGCGAGAGGCGCGCTTGCTCCAGCAGTTCGGGGTATCCCAACCAGGTATGGATCTGGAGGACCTGACAGCCGCCGTGGGCCTCGACGCCGCCCTCGTCGCACCCTTGGCAGACGACGGCCTGGCCATCAGCACCAGCCTTGGCATGGCCGATACGGATCTCGCGCAGGTCGTGTGTGCCTACGAACGCCTGCTGCTCGGGCAGGCTTTCCCCGACGCCGATCCCGATCGCCAGGTCGAGCCCTGCCTCGCTGACGTCGATGCCTGTCTGGCAAGGCGCGCACTCTTCGAGGGTGATGCAGCTCTGCTGGCCGAGCAGTGGCTGCGCACGTTTGGCTCGTCGCCCATCGCCTCCACTGGAGTCTCCACTTGCGCTCTGACTCCATCCACGGCAGAAGTGGTTTCCCCGGGCCTGGTTCCTGTACTCACGTTCCCTCAGGACCATGGCGCTGAATTCGCCCGTGCTCTCTACCTCAAGGCCGGCTGGGCGGGCGTCGATCAGGCATATGCCAGTCCCCCAATCTCCACCGAGCAAGTGCTTCATCCTGAGCGCTACCCAAAGGACACGCCGCGCCCGCCGGTCTATCCTGATCCAGCTCCGGCCCTCGGAGCGGGCTGGACGACTGAGGACTCGGGAACCCTGGGCGAATGGCGCACGCGCCTGGTGCTGGAAGCCTACCTTGACTTCGAGGATGCCGTGCTCGCTGCCGAGGGCTGGGACGGCGATCAATACGCACTGCTTACGAACCCCAGCCTCGGATCGAGTGCCCTCATGTTGCTCACGCGGTGGGACACCGTCCGCGACGCTCACGAGTTCTCCGGCACATTCCGAACCTACGGAGAGAGCCGGTTCGGCCCGGCCAAGCGCGCAGGCACGGCCCTGACCTGGACCACGTCTTCCGGCATCGTCATCCTCGATGTGGGGAATGATCAGACGCTGTGGATCGAAGCCCCGGATGCCACTCTGGCTGCTGCGCTTCGCAGGGCATCAGGGTTCCCACTGTACTGAGCAGTTGAACCGGGCAGCGAGCGAGCCTTTCGGTCGAACCCCCACCCTGTTCAGGGAGGAGAATGCCTCAGCCGGCAAAGCGGTTGGGTGACTGTTCCTCGGAACACACCTTCGCGGTGACTCCGCTCACGACCAGCAGGCGCCTCATCTCCTTGAATCGCACATCCGCCAGCCAGACCGGTGCAAGCGCCAGCACGTAGGACGTGATCACCATACGTGCCGATCGCAGGCTCAGTCGAATGCCTCCCGATCCAGCTGTCAGCTTCTCTCCGGTCATCCGCAGCGCCCGCTGGCGCGCCCGCAGCGCTGCGTTTGCCATGGAGACCGTGTATGTCTCAGCCGGCCGCGCAGCGAGGTAGGCTGGGTCAAACGCGACCAGCAGCCTCGGGTCTATGCTCTCAACTGCCTCGGCGAAACCCGGACGCGGGTTTGAGCATGCCAGCACGACAATGGGGCTCGGCGGCGGTTCGGATCCGCTCAGCGGATTGTCCTCTCCGCCCCACGTGTCGCCCCCATGCACCACGTCCCACTCGATCAACCCTCCCATTTCAAACAGCCAGAATGGCAGATACACGGCCGTCAGGCGATCGACGACGAATCGCCCATCTCCCGCTCCATGGCTCGACCGCGCCGTCAGGCTCCGACCGGCTTCGTCCTGCGACACCATCAACGGAACGATTGACTGCGGGGCGATCAGCAGGCGCTCGTCGCATTGTTCCACGGCATAGGTTGCATCACAGTAGGGGCAGGTAAGCGAGAGCGTTTCCGGGGCAAGAAGGAACCGTGCCCCGCAGGCGGTGCAGGCGAAAGTGGGACTCGCCTGTGGACTGCTGTGGCCGCGTGCGGTTGCCAGTGCCAGGACGAAATCGCCGGCAGCAACTTCCAAGGCCCCTGGTCCTGACGGCACACCTATTCGGTCGCCGCAGTGGTCACACTGCAGGCCGTTTCCATCCGGTGCATAGGCCATTTGCCCACCACACGACGGGCAGGCAAAGCGCTCGACGTCAATCAGTCCATCCGTGGAGGCAATCGTCGGCGGATGGTCTGGATCGATCATCTCGGACGGCTGCAGGCGTCCATCAAGTACGGCGAGCCGCCGCAACGCGCGCGGGTTGTGGGTATCGTTCGCTAGCACTTCTTCCACCCAGCGCCGCGCCTCATCCTTCTCCCTGGCAACCTCACTCAGCCACAGCCAGACTTCGATCTGCTCGTCCGAGGATGGTTCCTGGCGCAGTGTCCATTCGAGGTAGTGGCGCGCCTCATCCCGCTCGCCGGCCTTCGCCGCCGCGATCCCGCGAATGAGCAGATCTCGTGCTCCGTCTGACATCGGACTGGGCTCGCAATCCGCCGGTGGACTCTACGCCGCAGGCGGTTCGTCGCTTGCCGAGCTGGCTGCTTCCGTCGGAGCCCCGGGCGTCATCTCGGTCAGCGCCTGTTCAACCTCAGTCTGTAGCACGCTGCGACCGGGCGCCCGGCGCCTTCCGCTCCGGCCGAGGCGCCCGATTAACCCCTCGCTCGTCGACCGCGACAATCGCCGCAGTGTCGCTCCCGAGATCTTCTCGCCGCGTTCAAACCAGACCGTGGCCGCGCGTCCCATCGCCACGGTCGTACCGCCCGCGACGGCTGCCCCCACCAGCCAGCCCGGCGGCCCACCAAACTTGGTCAGCTCATAGAACAGGCTCCGCGCCAGCAATCCGATCCCAAAAGTCGCCACGAGCTCGCGCGCCCGGGCAAGCGTGATCTTGTAGGTGTAGATCCGGGCGATGCTCATTACCATTGCGCTCTGCACTACGACCAACGGAAGGAAGTCGGCAAAGGGCAGCGGCGTCAGCGCAATCGCCCCGGCCGTCGATGCTGCCCGCGTGATCACGGCCTGCGCCAGCTTGCCCCGATAAGCCGGTAGCGCCGCCCCCAGCGCAGCAACAATCCCCGGCTCCGATTTCGCCACCGCCACCAGTAGACGATCGATCCCCTGCCCCTGCTTGGCGCTGACCGGGATCAGCTGCGATACGTCTAACCCCAGCGCAGCGGCCGCGCGGCCAAGTGCCGCCGCCCGTTCACGTCCCACCAGGTCGATCTTGTTCAGCGCTACCACCATTGGCCGGCCCAGGCCGACCAGGTCGTTGTACAGCTCCTGCTCGGGTGGACGGATGCCATGTTCGGCATCGAAGAGCACGATCAGCAGGTCGCCAGCCTGGGCTGTAGCCAACGCTCGGTCCCGTTCCTCCTGCCCCGCGGACCCCGGCGTGTCCGCCCCCGGCGTGTCGACAATCGCGAACAGCCCCGCATCCGCTTGCTGCGCTTGGTGCGTTGTCCCCGGCAGGGCACTTACCTCGGCGCGGTCCTTCCCGGAGCGGATCAGCGTGTTGTACAGTGTCGACTTTCCGCTGTTTGCCGGGCCGACGATGACCGCCTGGTGCTTGTCGCCCACGGCGATCCTCAGGTGTTCCGCCGCCTCATTGATCAATGCCCGCCAGTTCTTCATGTCCGTCGGCAATAAACCCAGCGCCTTGCCGAGATCCGATTGACTGCTGACGGGTAGTGCATCCCAGGCACGCCGGATCTCGTCTGCCTGGCGACCAATGAACTCAGAAAGCTTGTTGCGTTCAGTCATGCCGACATTGTAGCCCAGCCGCAGTCGTCTGCCCGCTTTCGGCCTGACGCCAGACGCCGGAAGACCCCTCCTGTGGATAAGTGCCCTCTTTCTGTGGAGAACCACCCTCTATTGGGGAGAACCTCTGTCCAGACTGGCTTACCTCCGGGCTCCCCTGCGCCAGCACTGCCACTTCTTGAAGCATATCCGCCACATATTCGGCGTCGCCTGTCAATGCGCTTTCCTGACGCTGGTCCTCCACTTGTTCTCCACTCCATTGCTGTTCAGAAAGGGCTCGGCGCAAGGCGCCACGGGTGTCTATCGTTCCCACGCATCTCCTGCATCTTAGGCTCCATGCGGTCCCACGGGATCAACATCCACATATCCACACCCCATACGACGACTACTCCCTCTTTGATTTAGTAAACAGAGAGAGACAGTCAAGCAGATCCAGAAAAGAAACTGCCGGGGGCAGTTCAAACCCCCGGCAGACACACGTTCCGGATCAGTGATAGATCTAGACCCAACCGCGGAACTTCATCGCCTTCACAACCCGTTCAATGGCGACCAGGTAAGCAGCATCGCGCATGTAGACCTTCTCCTTGAGCGACATGTCGAGAACAGCGTGGAAGGCTGTGCTGATCTTCTCGTCCATCCGCTGGTGGGCCTCCTCGGCGGTCCAGTAGTAGTTCATGTCGTTCTGGACCGACTCGAAGTACGAAATGGTCACCCCGCCGGAATTGCACAGGAAGTCCGGGATGTCGAGGATGCCGCGCTTCTGGATCTCCTTGTCGGCTTCGATCGTGACCGGGCCGTTGGCGGCTTCGGCGAGGATCTTGACCTTCTTGCTGATCTTGCCAACGTTCTCGCCCGTGATCTGGCCTTCCCTGGCAGCCGGGATCAGCACGTCAACGTCCTTCGACAGCCAGGCGTCGGCGTCCTCGATCTCGTAGCCGGCCTGCTTGGCAGCCTCTTTGTCGATCGAGCCGTACTGGTCGGTGATCGACATCAGGAAGCGGGCGTCGATGCCGTCCTTCTTGAAATACGTGTAGGCCTTCTTGTCCTTCAGGTCCCAGCACGAGACGCATAGGACCTTACCGCCCAGCTTCTCAGAGAAGCCGATCGCCGCGTACTGTGAAACGTTGCCGAATCCTTGGATCGAGGCAGTGCATGCCTTGGGATCCAGTTTGAGGTGCTTCATCGCCTCGCGAACGGTGTAGATGACACCGTAGCCGGTGGCTTCGGTGCGCCCGAGCGACCCGCCGGAGCCGACGGGCTTGCCGGTGATCACGCCGGGGGTGTACCGGCCGACGAGCTTCGAGTACTCGTCCATCATCCAGCCCATCATCTGCGGGGTCGTGCCGACGTCAGGCGCCGGGACGTCCTGGCGCGGGCCGATATTCTTCCACAGCTGCTGAATCCAGCCGCGGCACAAGCGTTCCTTCTCGCCAACGCTCAGCGTCGAGGGATCGACGATCACCCCACCTTTGCTGCCGCCCAGCGGGATGTCGGCCACGGCGCACTTCCAGGTCATCCACATCCCCAGGGCGCGGATGGTGTC
>JAPLGR010000069.1 GCA_026390045.1 Chloroflexota bacterium
GCCGTTGGGCTCGACGCGGATGTACTGCCCGGCATCCGCGTTGAAGGCCCACTGCTCGCGCTCGGCGCGGTGCCAGCTCGAGTACTGCCCCCCGTGGATGCCCGTCTGCAGGTGGGTCAGGCGATCGAGATCGGTGAGCTGATGGAGGAGGTCGGTATAGGTCAGGGTGGCCGCCGAGGCGGCTCCCGAGCAGAGCACGATGGCGCCCACCAGCGCCAGCCACGCGCGTTTCATGTGAAACACTCCTTGCCGGGAAACGGGGTCAGGAACCGTTTCCTGGCCCCGACTCCAGCATCTTTGCATTCATCGAGGCTAAGCAGGGAAACGGTTCCTGACCCCATAGGCGTAAACTTAAGGCGGTTGAAGGTCTGCGCAGAGCGCTAGTAGCCGTGCCGCTTGTGGCGGTCGTTTGGGTCGTGGACGTTCGCCGACGCGCGGCATGTTGGTCTGGAGCCACGCAAGCAAGGTGGAGAGGCGAAGGCCGGTGATGGCGGCATCCAAGGCGTGGCGGGCAAGCTGAATGAGGGCCCAGGCGCAGCGGTGGATGGGCGCCAGGGGCGGTGTCGGCGACGGGGAGGGTGTCGGGGAGCAAGGGGTAGCCCCAGGGGGAAAAAGCGCCCGCCTCGTCTAAGTAGGCGTAGAGCAGCAAGGCATAGAGCATCTTGGTCAGCAGCCAGTTGCGGGCCGAGAGCAGCGAGGTGTCCCGCAGTTGGTCAGCGTCCAGCAACGACTTGAGGTATTTGAAGGCGAGTTCGATCTGCCAGCGGGCGCGATAGAGTTCCAGCGCCTGGGAGCAGGAGAGCGCCGACGCGGGCGCGGTGGTGAACAGACAGAGGTAGCCGGACGCCTCCTCGCTCTTGTGGCCCGGCGAATACCCCCGGCGTTGGGCGGCCTTGCGCTGGCGTTTACGGGCCTGGTCCGCTTGCTCGGGACTCAACCGGATCGCGCAGAGGCGCCCGGTGATCCAGTGGCCGCTCGGGTCGCGGAACTGAGCGAAGCGCTCCCCCGGCTCGTAGTCAGAAAGGGACCGCAGCCACGCCAGGCGGTCAATAACGGCCTCTTGGTCATCATACAGCACCAGGCTGGTGCAGCCCAGCCGCACCAAGACCTCCCCCTCGTTCTGTTTCACCGTGGCGATCCCGACCGCTTTGGCGTACCCCCGGTCCGCCACCAGCAGATCCCCCGCGGTAACGGGGAAGTGCTGCAAGTCCTCGGCCGTGTGGTGATCGGTAATCCCCACGTGCTCCATCCGGTACTCCCTCAAGTCCAGACCGTAGTGCAGGCGCAGTTGCACGCTGCGCTTCGGCCCGCTGACCGCCGAACCATCCACCGCCCGCGGCCGCAACCCGCAACCCGCGACGCACGGCACCCGCTCTCCCAACAGCGCCCCCACCAGCCATTCCAGCCACGGCCCCACTCTCTGCGTCCGCTTCCAGACGGCGACCTTCGACAACTCCCCCAACCCGATCGCCCCGGCCGCCTCCGCCGACCGCTGCAACGACAACCCGCTCCCCCCGTGCATCAGCATCAGGCGCAACAGCGCCTCCGGGCTGCCAATCCGACGCACCCGGCCAAAAGCACCCAAACGCTTCGCCTGCTCGCGCCACCCGTCGGGCAGAAAACGCACCAACAACTCCCACTCTGGCTGCGTAGTCGACTGCATACTCTGTTCCATGGTGCCATCAGCATACTGCTCGTCACCGACCATGTCAATATGCTAAGTTTACGCCTATGGGGTTTGCGCACCCGCTGGCTTTCCGCCAGAACCAGACCGACGGGTTCCTGCGTGGCGGCCAGGTGGGCTGGATCCACACGCGCATCCTGATGCAGCCACGGGCGGCCGCTGAACTGGCCTTCCTGCGCAATCTGGCGCGTGTCAGGGCACAGGCCCACGCCTTCCTGGTGCACGGCAGCTTCATCGGTCCAGTAGAGGTGGACGGCGACAACCCGCGCCTGACGGCGGAGGTCAACATGCCGGCGTGGATGGTCTGGGTGCCTGACTTGGCCCCATTCGAGTACCGGTCAACGGCACGCTACAGCATCGACATCCCTGCCGTGCAAGCGACGGGCTGGCCCTGGACGACATCAACGCTCTTCTGTCAGCCCCGCCGCCGCCCTGAACCGCTTCCGAAGGATGCCGGGGTAGCCGCGCCAAGCGCTCCTCCAGAGGCCCCCCAAACCGTCTTCTCACCCCCAAGGTAGGGGTGGACCCCACTTCGCGCCCGGAAGGCGCTTGCGGGGCGCCAGCAGGCTGTCCTGTA
>JAPLGR010000708.1 GCA_026390045.1 Chloroflexota bacterium
GCCTCCATCTCGACGCCGGTTCGGCCTGTCGTCCGGACGGTGGAGGTGACCACGACGCCCGGCAGCCCATCATCGAAACCCACCTCGACCTGTACCTGCGTGAGGGGAATCGGGTGGCAGAGCGGGATCAGATCGGCGGTGCGCTTGGCAGCCATCACGCCGGCCAGCTCGGCCACGGCGCGCAAGTCGCCCTTCTTCAGGTCGCCAGCGCGCGCCTTCTGGAGCGTTTCGGGGGAGAGCACGACGTGGCCGCGCGCCATGGCCCAGCGTTCGGTCTCCGGTTTTCCGCTGACATCCACCATGCGAGCGCGCCCGCTCTCGTCCAGATGGGAGATCGCATCTTCGGGCATGCGCGGATTATAACCCGCGGCCGAGGTCCAAAGGCCCGGAGGCTTCGGGCCGTTGGGCCTCTCCGGGGCCGCCTTGACGCTCCTCCTCCGGCCTGCTATAATCTCGTCAAGCCTGCCCAGGGGGCAGGCGCTTGTATGGACAGGACGAAGGAGTTGAACCATGCCACCGCTT
The DNA here is from genome assembly GCA_026390045.1 of Chloroflexota bacterium. Taxonomy (GTDB): domain Bacteria; phylum Chloroflexota; class Anaerolineae; order Anaerolineales; family E44-bin32; genus DYJB01. The sequence goes on from JAPLGR010000708.1 coordinate 523, forward strand.
CCGAAGCGTAAGCTCTCCAAGGGGCGGCGTGACCGCCGGCGGGCTCACGACGCGCTCGACGCCCGCGAGCTGGTCACCTGCACCAACTGCGGGGAGCGGCACCTGGCGCATCGCATGTGCCCCAGCTGCGGTCACTACGCCGGCCGCGAAGTCGTTGAGATCAAGAAGGACTGATCGCGACGGGGCCGTGCGGATGCACGGCCCCGCTGATTCTCATGCCGATCGATCCACGCACGACGGCGCTCGTCTTCCCCGGACAGGGTTCGCAATTCGTTGGGATGGGACGGGCCCTCGCCCAGGCAGAGCCCGCTGCGGCGGATGTCTTCGCACGGGCGGACTACCTGCTGGGATTCCCGCTCAGCACGCTGTGCTGGGAGGGCCCGGAACAGGCCCTGAACGACACGGTCAACACCCAACCGGCGCTCCTCGTTCATTCTGTCGCCGCATTGCGAGTCCTGCAGCAGCGATCCCCCGGCTTCCGACCGGCATGTGTTGCCGGCCATTCGATGGGCGAGTTCAGCGCGCTGGTGGCCGCCGAGGCGCTTGGGTTCGATCAGGCCCTTCAGCTCGTGCTTGAGCGCGGGCGCGCCATGCAGGCGGCCGGTGCGCATTGCCCCGGGGGAATGGCTGCCGTGTTCGGCCTCGAAGTGGACGCGGTTGCCGAGACCTGCGCACGCGTCTCACGTGAAGTAGGTGCGGTGGTCCAGGTGGCCAACGACAACTGCCCGGGTCAAGTTGTGATCTCAGGTGAGGCATCGGCTCTCAACCGAGCGATTGAGATCCTGACGGCTGACGGCGCCAGGAAGATCGTCCGCCTGGCGGTCAGCATCGGGGCCCACTCGCCTCTGATGCAGCCGGCCCAGGATCGCCTGACACGCGCCATCGATGCCGCCGGCCTATCCGATCCGCAGCTCCCCATCATCGGCAATGTCGAGGCTTCCCCGCTGACAAGCGCCGGCGCCATCCGTTGCGATCTCCAGGCCCAGTTGACCTCCAGGGTGCGCTGGACCGAATCGATCCGAGCCATGCGCACGGCAGGCGTGACGACGTTCGCGGAACTGGGGGCGGGGAACGTCCTGTGCGGCCTGATTCGGCGTATCGACCGCACAGCAGTGACGCTGGCGATCGACGCGCCAGAGACCTTCGGCGCGCTGGTGGCATAGCATGCGCAAGTTCCTCTTCGCGGTACTCCTGCTGCTCGGGCTCTACTTCCTGTCCACGCGTTTCACCGAGGTCGAGCAGGTGGCAGAGACGCTGCAGCGCGGCGACAAGAAGTGGATCGTGTTGGCCATCGGGCTGCACTTCGTTTGGCTGGTGAACATCGCTGCCACCTTCCGTTCCTGCTACCGGCTGCTGGGGCTTGACGAGACGATCGAGCGGCTGTTGCTGCTCTCCCTGGGGGCCAACTTCGTCAACGTCATTGCACCGGCGGCCGGGGTGAGCGGGCTGGCGGTGTTCATCTCCGATAGCCGGGCTAGAGGAAAGCCGACCGGCCGCGTGACCTCAGCCGCTGCGCTGTCCATCGCGTACGACTACCTGGCCTTCATCGTCGTTCTCGGCCTGGGACTGACCGTGCTAATCCGGCGCGATCGGCTGGGGGCGGCGGAGATCACTGCCTCGCTAGTGATGGTTGCCATTGCATCGGTGTTCGCGACCCTGCTCTGGACTGGCATGCGCTCCGGGGACAAGCTTGGGGAAGTCCTCGCGTGGATGGCTCGCCCGGTCAACCGCCTCCTCCGCCCGATACGCAAGCGGGACTACCTCTCCGAGGACAATGCCCGGGAGTTCGCCCGCGAGGTCGCTGATGGCCTGGCGATAGCCCGCAAGGCACCGCGCGGCGCCATCCTGCTTCCAGCTGCCCTGGCGTTGAGCAAGCAGGCGCTGCTGATCTCCATCCTGTTCATGGTCTTCATGGCATTTGGGCAGGCCTTCTCGGTAGGCACACTGGTGGCCAGCTATGCCATCGGCTACCTGTTTGTGATTGTCTCGCCGACCCCCTCCGGCATCGGCTTCGTCGAAGGCGCCATGACCCTCGCCCTGACCACACTGCGCGTCCCCCTGACGGCAGCCACCATCATCACGCTGGCGTATCGCGTCATCACCCTTTGGCTGACCCTACTCTATGGGATGATCGCCATGCGCTGGATCGGCCGGCAACCCACCGCCCCGGAGTCTGGCCAGCCAGGATCCTGAGAGGCCCACCCTCCACGAACTCCGCGCCGGCCGAGTCGCGCGCCGCCTCGCGACCACGGCGGTGAGAGCCCGATGCTATAATCC
>JAPLGR010000183.1 GCA_026390045.1 Chloroflexota bacterium
GCTTCAGCACATGGATGGAGGGCGAGCCGCTCGATGTCGGTGCACTGCTGCGTACCTCGGCCGGCAAACCGCGGATGACCATCTTCTCCATCGCGCACCTAAGCGAGGCGGAGAGGATGTTCTTCGTCACGCTGCTGCTGAGCGAAGTCTTGGCCTGGATCCGGGCACAGCCCGGCACGAACAGCTTGCGCGCGCTGCTGTACATGGATGAGGTCTTCGGGTTCTTCCCTCCGGTGGCCGAGCCGCCCTCCAAGAAGCCGATGCTCACGTTGCTCAAGCAGGCGCGGGCGTACGGCCTGGGCGTCGTCCTGACGACACAGAACCCGGTGGACCTGGACTACAAGGGGCTGTCGAATACCGGGACGTGGTTCCTCGGCCGCCTGCAGACCGAGCGCGACAAGGAGCGCGTCCTGGAAGGGCTGGAGGGCGTGGCGGCAACAGCCGGCGGCGGCTTCAACCGGGCGAAGATGGAACAAACCTTGGCCGGCCTGCAATCGCGCCTGTTCCTGCTGCACAGCGTGCACGAGGACGAGCCGGTGGTCTTTCAGACGCGCTGGGCGATGAGCTACCTGCGCGGCCCGATGACGCGTCAGCAGATCAAGACGCTGATGGATCCGCGGAGGCCGGCTGCGACATCGGCTGCAGCGAAGAAGGCGGCGATGACCGCCACCGCATCAGCGGCTGCGGCCGCGCAGCCAATGACAACGCCCCCCGAGGTTCCGGTTGTCTATCTTCCAGTGCGCGGCAGCGCACCTTCCGGCGCCAGCCTGCACTACCAGCCGGTGATCCTGGGCGCGGCGCGGCTTGGGTTCTCAGACAGCAAGACGCGGGTGGACGTGACGCGGCCGCTGGTCGCGCTGACCCCGATCACCGACGAGGCTGTGCCGGTGGCTTGGGAGCGCGGCCGCCTGGTCGAGCTGGCCGTCGACGATCTCGAGAAGACACCGGCTGCGGGCGCCTCTTTTGGCTCACTTCCGGGGGCGGCCTCGAAGCCGAAGAGCTTCGCCGCATGGAACAAGGACTTCGGGGCTTGGCTGTACGCCAGCCAGAAGCTGGAGCTGCTGCGCAGCCCGGGCACCATGCAGATCTCACAGCCGGGCGAGAGCGAGCGTGACTTCCGCGCCCGCCTGTCGCAGGGAGGTCGCGAGTCGCGCGACGCGGAACTCGACAAGCTGAAGGCAAAGTACGGCCCGAAGCTCCAGACGCTGGAGGACCGCAAGCGCCGCGCCGTGGCAGCAAAGGAGAAACAGGCCGATCAGGTCAAGGACGCTGCGCTGCAGACGGCGATTTCGGTGGGTGCGACGCTGCTGGGTGCCCTGGGTGGCCGGAAGCTGGTCAGTAGCTCGACGGTTGGCCGGGCGGCGACCGCCGCGCGGGGCGCCAGCCGCTCGATGCGTGAACAACAGGACGTAGGACGCGCCCAGGAGACGATCGAGTCGATCGATCAGCAGATCGCGGCGGTGAACGCCGAGTTCGAGGCCAAGGCCGCCGAACTGCAGGGTGCGGGCGACCCTACCGCCGAGCCGCTCGAGACGCTGAGCATCAAGCCCAAGAAGGCCGACATCGCCGTGCAGCTGGTGGTGCTGGCCTGGACGCCGCACTGGCGTGATGCTCAGGGCAACCTGACGCCGGCCTACGGATCCTAAGCCGATCAGCTCCTGTCTCACCAACAACACTGCGCGCCGCCCGTTGCGGGCGGCGCGCATGCATACCTCGCGGGCAGATCGGGTGTCGCTATGAGGCCGCAGGCTGACGAACGGCCTTCACGACCTGGGCCACCATCCAGACGATCACGCCGATCCCGGCAACGAACAGGACCAGGAACAGCACCAACGGACTCCACTGGACGTTGACCGGTTCGGCCCCCAGCTGCAGGTACGGCGCGAGCTCAAGGTTCTGCACGATCTGGCGGCTGATGGCGTGCAGGGCGAGTGCTCCAACCTGAGCCAGACCGATGACGATGCCGAGCCCGCGCTGGATGCCGCGCTGTCCGAGCAGGATCAGCATCAAGGGCAGCCCGGTCCCGGCAGCGGTCAGCAGCGTCAGGATGATCAGCGGCATCTGAAGTTGAACCGCGCGCACTTCGGCCGGCAGCGTGCCGAACGAGTACCAACTGCCTGCTGCAGCCACCCAGACATTCCCCAGCGCGCTGAGGATCATGGCGAACCGCATGGCCCAGCGCTTGTACTCCGCGCTCTCACCGCCGGCGAAGAGACCCGTGTCAACGGCAACATACGCCGCCGTGGTCGTGATCGCCAGGCCGAACATCAGGAACAGGCGAGGCAGAAGCGTCGGGTCGCTCAGGTTGAGTCCGATGCCATACGGCGCGCCGGTCTGGCTGGTGGCGCTCCACAATGGCCCCCAGCCGTCCACGTTGGTCATCAGGCTGAAGGTGTTGCTGAAGGCCAGGCCGAGCAGCATGAAGATGCCCGCGGAGACCCAGCCCGCCACCCGCTTGAGCGGCGTCATCGTTCCCTTGCGCACGCCGATGACGTACAGGTAGACACCGTAGTACGCCACGAGCAGCAGAGGGATGACGGCGAACCACGGCCACGCAGCGAGGATCGTCGCCGGGTAGAACGCCTGGTAGTACGCGACCTGCGTGAAGAGCAGCGGGACGATTCCCAGGTTGATCCCGAAGGCGATGACGAAGGGCATGGCGTTGATCACGCGATCGCTCAAGCGCTGGGCATGCACGCCGCCGCGCCAGCGGAGGAGGAGCATCGTGATCAGCCCGGCGAACCACAGGTTCATTAGCGCCATGTGCAGTGTGAACCCGAAGACCTTGAAGAACTGGATGAACCAGTACGGTGCCGGGTAGCCGAGCGGATTGAGGGGGCCAAGGAAGGGTGGGAGC
>JAPLGR010000318.1 GCA_026390045.1 Chloroflexota bacterium
TCGGAGAGGATCAGCTGCACTAGCCGGGGGTCTTTCCCCGATTGCTCCCCCATCTCCAGGGCCTCAGGAGATGGCGCCACATCAGACAAGTTGACCAGCCGGCCTTCAGCCTTGGAGATCACCTTCTGGGCCACGGCGATCACATCGCCGTTCTCCAATCGCAGGTCTGCAGCCTTGACGGCGGCAAGGATGAACCCAGCCAGGTCGTCCCCAGGTTGGATCAGGGGCAGATCCTCGAGCGCGGTAAGGACTAAGCGAGTCGGCAAGGGAAGCAGTTCACTCCTTGCGCGGCGGCGCGATCCCGGTGATGCGGATCCCTGCGCCGCGCGTCTTGTAGCGCTTGTTGATCCCCAAGAGCACAGATGTCAGCCCCTCGACAACCATGGCGTTCTGAAGAGGTCCGGCGTCCCACCCGGTCAGCCCGGCAGCCTCGACGAGATGCAGCACCTGTTCGCGAGCCGACGGGACATCTCCGCACACCAGCACGTCGCACGGGATGGGTTGATCGTCAGCGAGATGCACGCTGGAGATGTTCTGAAATGCCGCCACCACCTGCACGTCTGGGCCCAGGATTTCCTGTGCCTCCAAGCATGCGCTTCCAGCGGGCGGCATGCTGGCGCGCGTGACATCTGCGCCAAGCGGAACAGTGATGTCGACGAGCACCTTGCCCGCCAGCGCTGGGCGCAGACCCTCCAGCATCGGGCGATGCGCGCTGTACGGGACGGTCAGCACAGCGATGTTGCACTGCCGGGCGGCGGCCTCGTTCGTCAGGCCGCGCACGATCTCTCCCCCCAGCCTCTCGTTCAGCGCTGCGGCCGCGGCCTCCGCATTCTCCTGAGTTCGCGAACCAATGAGCACATGGTAGCCGGCGCGAGCCCATCGATAGGCCAGGGCCGGCCCCTGCTTGCCCGTGCCGCCGAGAACAGCCAGCGTGAGGATCAACCCTTCAGTCATGGCGCTCCTTCAGGCGGCTAGGATTCCCCAGCATGAGAAGCCAACGCCGGGGTGCGGATTTCGCGCTTCGCGGCTCACGTCGGCCTCCTGCATCAGTCGAACACGGTCGCACGAGAGGGATCGCGGTAGTTGGCGATGGCATCCCCCAAGTGGCGTGGAGTGGTCCGGAAGTTGGAGAGAGGCTCAGGCAGCGCATCGAGGGCAAAGAAGCTCACCTCACTCGTCTCGTTGCTCGTCGTCGGCTGTCCCCCCAGGATCTCGCACAAGAACAGCAGCTTGTAGGCATGGAACAAGGGCAGAGCGCCCTCGACGCGATTGGCATCGTACACGCCGATCAGCCGGACGGCCTTCGCGCGCAGGCCGGACTCTTCGAATACCTCCCGTTCAGCCGCCAGGTGCGGCTCTTCCCCCACGTCGGCCCAGCCTCCCGGGAAGGTCCAGCCTCCATCGGCGGATTCACGCACGAGCAGCAGCTGGCCATCGCGGAAGACCGCGCCGCGCACGTCAACCTTGGGCGTGACGTAACCAGGCTGCGCGGTGAACGCGGTTCGCGCCTCTTCCGCTGAAAGCGTGCTGTGTTCGGCTGTGATCTCTGCCGCCAGGCCCAGCAGCTTCTCGGCACGCTCGCGCTCGTAATCGTTGCGAGCGTAGTGCTGCGCCGCCTCTGCCAGCGCCTGCAGCCTCCGTGCCCATTCGAGCCAGCGCGGCACCTTCATCGCGCACTCCCTTCGGCCAGCTGGCGCACCAGCCAGTCCTGATCCACGGGCAGCCGTCGAACCCTCACGCCGCAGGCGTTGAAGATCGCGTTGGTGATCGCCGGCGGTGTCGGGATGCTGACGATCTCGCCCACGCCCTTGGCCCCGTAGGGTCCGCTGGAGACAGGATGCTCGACGACGATCGAGGTAATCTCCGGGGTATGGACAATCGAGGGCATGCGGTAGCGCGCCAGTCGATCGGTGTAGACGACACCTTGCTCAACGATGAACTCCTCGGTCAGCGCGCTGCCGATGCCCATCATCACGCCGCCCTCGACCTGACCCTGCAGCCCCAGTGGATTCAGCGCCCGCCCGACATCATTGGCGGCGATGACCTGCAGGACGCGCACCTCTCCAGTCTCCCGGTCCACTTCGACCTCCGCCGCCTGCGCAGCGAACGAGAAGGCAAAATGGATGTCGCCACCAGAACCGAGCGGCTGCGTCTCAGGAGCCCAGTATTCGTAGTCGCTGCGCGGCTGGCGGCCTTCGGCGCGCATCCAGCCGGCGATGGTCCCCAGAGGGACGCGGCGCTCTCCCACCTGCGCCAGCCCCTCCACGAATCGAACGTCCCCCGGTGGACAGTCGAAGCGCTCTGCAGCGGTTGCCGCCGCGGCCAGCCGCAGGTTGCGCGCCGCGTGCAGCACCGCGTTCCCGGCAACGAACGTCTGCCTCGAGGCCGTCGTTGGCCCGCCGTCCGGCGTGAGGTCAGTATCGGAGAGCAGGACGCGGACACGCTCGAGCGGCACCCCCATCTCCTCGGACGCAATCATCTGGAGCACCGTCACCAGCCCCTGCCCGATCTCCGCCGAGGCTGTCCGCACCTCTAGGCTGCCGTCCTCGTGCAGTTCCACCTGGGCCCCAGCCTTGTCGGGCGCGCCGCCGCCCAGCCCGGTGTTCTTGTAGGCAACGGCGAAGCCCCATGCTCTCCGTCGCATCGGAGCCTCAGGCACACTCCGGGCGAGGAACGGGTTGCCGTCCACGCGCCGGCGGAGCTCGGCTTCGACTCGGTCGATGCAGTCGACAAGTCCCACGCTCTCGGTGAGCCGCTGGCCGGTGTTGGTCTTCATGCCAACCCGGAGCGCGTTGCGGCGCCGCAGGTCAATCGGGTCCATGCCGAGGTCGGCCGCCAGCTCGTCCATGACCGACTCGATCGCGAAGCACGATTGGGTGACGCCGAATCCGCGGAACGCACCCGCCGGAGGATTGTTCGTGTACATGGCGTAGCAGTCGGCGCGCACGTGCGGCACCGCGTACGGGCCGGCCGAGTGCGTTGTTGCGCGCGTCATCACTTTGTCGCCCAGCGAGGCGTACGCGCCGGTGTCACCGTGGAGCTCCGTCTGCACCGCCAGGAGCGTCCCATCACGACGCGCGCCGAGGGTGACCCGGATCTGCGTGGCGTGACGCTTAGCGTGCACAAGCAAGCTCTCGTGGCGATCGTACAGCACCTTCACCGGCAACCCCGTGGCGCGCGCCAGCAATGCGGCATGGATCTGTCCGGTGATATCTTCCTTGCCGCCGAAACCGCCGCCGATCAGCATACCGATCACGCGGACCGACTCTTGAGGAACACCCAGGCTCGCCGCGATCTGTTCCCGGTCAGCATACGGGATCTGCGAGCCGACATACACCTCCATGCGGCCGTTAGCCAGCGGCCGGGCAACAGAGCATTCCGGCTCCATGAAGGCGTGCTCGGTGATCGGCGTGTGGAATGTGCGCTCAAGGACCACTTGAGCCTCGCTCAGCCCTTGGTCCACGTCTCCCTTGCGCACCTTGATGTGCTTGAGCAGGTTGCCATCGCGGTGCAGGCGCGGCGCGTCGGAGCATCTCGCCTGCACCGGATCACTCACCACCGGCAGTGGTTCGTAGTCGGCCTGGATGACCTCGAGCGCGCGGTCGGCCGCCTCGCGCGTGTCCGCCGCCACCAGTGCAACGGCATCGCCCACCGTGCGCACGCGTTCGCCAACGCCCACGAGGACCGGCCAGTCTCGCACGACCAGCCCATGGTTCCGATCCCCTGGGATATCCTCGGCCACCAGGACCGCCCGCACACCCGGGAGAGTCCGCGCCCTGGATACATCCAGCCGTTTCAGGACCGCGTGCGGGACTCCTGCCCTGAGCGCCCTTCCATGCAGCATCCCCACGAACGCCAGGTCATCGGTGAAGACGGCGCGTCCGGTGACCTTTGCCCTGGCATCCGGGCGCGGCTGCGTGGAACCGATGACGCGGCCGCCCTCCCAGGCAGCTGCCTCCGGTCCGGCAACAGGCTCGCCTGTCCGCAAGTTGTGCGCCGCCGCTTGGATGGCTTGCTCGATCCTCAGGTAGCCGGCACAGCGGCAGAGCGTGTCCTTGAGCGCTTCGCGGATCTCGTGCGGCGCCGGATCCGGGTTGTGTCTGAGGAGCGCAGCGGCGGTCATGATCTGACCCGGGATGCAGTACCCGCACTGCACCGCGCCGTACACAATGAAGGCCTGCTGCAGCGGATGCATTGCATCTGCCGACGCAAGACCCTCGATCGTCACGACCGATCGTCCTTGCGCCTTGAGCGCCGGATAGGAGCAGGAGAGCACCGGCAGGTCATCGACCAACACTGTGCACGCGCCGCACTCAGCCTCGCCACACCCGACCTTCGTGCCGGTCAGCCCCAGCCGGACGCGCAGCACATCCGCCAGCATTTCGGCCGGGCCGCACTCGAGGTGAACCTCGACGCCATTGACCGTCAGCGACAGCGGCACTAGGTCGCTCACGCGTCCCCTCCCGAGCCTGCCGCCTGGCGAGCATCGTCGATCGCCGCCGGGAGGGCGCGGTTCAACAACACCCCCAACAAATGCCGGCGATAGTCCACTGTCGCTCGGTGCGCGCTGGATCGCAATCGGCACTCCACCTGAAGCGCGGCAACCACCGGGGCGTGGTCGATCGTATCCCACCGCTGACCGATCAGCGCTGCTTCGGCCGATCGCGCGCGCGCTGGCCGCGGCCCGCTTGGCCCGACCGCGATGTGCGCCACAGCGATCGTGCCATCCACTCCCAGGCGCACCCAGACCGCCATGTTCAGAATGGCTATGGCCACGCCCTGCGGGCGCATCACGCGGCGGAAGCCAGATCCCTCGCCGGCCTTCCGGCACCGGACCCTAAATCCAACAACGATCGTCTCCGCGCGGTCGAACGTGACCTGGCCGGGACCCGCGAACAGCGTTTCGATCGGGACCTCGCGCCGGCCCTCCGGCGTGGCCAGTTCCGCACTGGCATCCAGGGCAACCAGCGCGATGGCTGCATCCGCAGCAGGCAGCGCGTGCGCGACATTGCCGCCCAACGTGGCGACGTTGCGCACCTGGGGTCCCCCGATCAGCGAACATGCCTGCCTCAGGCACGCCGCACTCTCAGCGACCAGGTGCTCGCGCAGAAGCTCCGCATGCGTTGCGGCCGCCCCCAGGAACACATACTCCCCGTCCTCCCGCACCTGGCGCAGTTCGGGGACTCGAGACACATCGATTAGCGTGTCCACAGGAGGATGCCGCCCCTGCTGTAGATCGAGAAGCAGATCCGTGCCACCGGCAACGACGCGCGCCGGCCCGGGCGCTTCGCGAA
>JAPLGR010000678.1 GCA_026390045.1 Chloroflexota bacterium
GAGAACTTCATGTGCTGCGAGGCCCCACGCGACCGGCCGGTTCGGGGGATTGGACACTCTGCTCTTCCCCCACAGGCCCCCACTATACGCCCGGAATCGAGGGTGTGCGTGCTGCTGCATGAGGGGTGGGCTCTCATGTGAGCGCCACGCGTTCGTGACGCCGTCCATGACCGACCCGACGGTCACGCCATTCTCATCTGCGTACTGCTCGCTTCCTTGTACAATCCAGGCCCATGCGCCCCACGCTCAAGTTGCTGGCCTACGTCCGACCCTATTGGCGCCGGGCGGTCGCGGCGCTCCTTCTGCTGGCCACACTGGTAGTGATGGACCTGGCGATCCCGCGCCTGATCCAGCGCATCATTGACCAGGGGATCAACGCCAAGGACCAGGCCGTCGTCATCCAGACCGGCCTGCTAATGCTCGGCCTGTCGGCGCTCTCCGCGGTGATCGCCGTGGGGAACAACATCCTCTCCATCCAGGTGGGGGAGGGCTCCACACGCGATCTGCGGGAAGCGACCTTCGTCAAGATCCACTCGCTGTCGTTCGGGGACCTCGACCGCCGCCAGACGGGCGAACTGATGGTCCGCCTGACGAGCGACATCAACGCCGTCAAGCACCTGATCCAGGTCTCGCTGCGTATCGGCACTCGTGCCCCGCTGCTGATGCTCGGCAGCCTGGTCCTGATGATCCGCACCAGCCCCAGCCTGGCGCTGACGATGCTCCCGCTGCTCCTGATCACCTCGGCGCTGATCACGGTCTTCATCGTCAAGACCGAGCCGCTCTTCGTCCGCGTGCAGCGCCGGCTCGACCGGCTGAACACCGTGCTGCAGGAGAACATCGCCGGCGTGCGTCTGGTCAAGGCCTTCGTGCGCGCCGACCATGAGGCCCGGCGCTTCGAGGCGGCCAACGAGGACTTGACGGCCGGCTCGGTCCAGGTCATGCGCGTCATGTCGGTCATGACCCCGTCGCTGACCATCTTCGTCAACCTCGGGATGGTGCTCGTCATCTGGGTCGGAGGGCTCCAAGCGATCGGAGGCGGCCTGACCGTGGGCCAGATCGTTGCCTTCACGAACTACCTGCTGACGACGATGACGCCGCTGATCATGATGACCATGCTGTCGAACACCTGGGCCGCCGGCATCGCCTCCGCCACGCGCATCGACGATGTGCTCGCGACCGAGCCGGAGATCGCCGACGCGCCGGATGCCGTGCGGCTGCCGGAACCGGTCCGGGGTCGGATTGCCTTCCAGGACGTCAGCTTCCACTACCAGCAGGGCGGCAGCGATGCGCCGGTGCTCGATGACATCAACCTAGCGATCGAGCCGGGGCAGACGGTCGCCGTGCTGGGCGCGACCGGCTCGGGCAAGTCGACGCTGGTCAACCTGGTGCCGCGCTTCTACGACGTCACATCCGGCCGGGTCCTGGTCGATGGCGTCGACGTACGGCGCATCATGCACGATGACCTGCTTTCCCACATCGCGGTCGTGCCGCAGGACTCGCTGCTCTTCTCGGGGACGGTGCGCGACAACATCCGCTACGGGGACCCCGACGCCCCCGACGAGGCCGTCGTCGCCGCCGCGGGTGCGGCGCAGGCGGACGACTTCATTGCCGCGCTGCCCGAGGCGTACGACTCGCCGGTCGAGCCGCGCGGGACGAACTTCTCCGGCGGCCAGAAGCAGCGGTTGGCGATCGCCCGCGCGCTGTTGAC
>JAPLGR010000350.1 GCA_026390045.1 Chloroflexota bacterium
GACTGGTCGGCGAGCAGGGCAGCGAGTTCCTTCCAGAAGCAGTCCCATTCCTCCTGGGTGGGCGGTTCAAAGCCAGCCGGCAGATTTTCCTCGACGAAGTCCTGGATCGCCTCGATGTCGAGATCAATCAGCTCTTCCGCACGCGCAGCGGCGATCTCCGCCAGGACTACTTCAACCGCATCTACGCCAAGACCGCGTCGCTGTTTGAACTCTCGACCGAGGCCGCGGCCGTCCTGAGCGGTGCTCCCGCCACGCAGACCGCGCAGGCCAAGGCAGTCGGATACAACCTGGGGGTCGCATTCCAGATCGTCGATGACGTGCTGGACTTCGTCGGCAATCAGCAGGAGGTCGGCAAGCCGGTGGCCAGCGATCTGCGCCAGGGCCTGCTGACCCTGCCGGCCCTGCTCGCGCTCGACGGACGGCCCGTGGCGGACGATTTCATCGAAGCCATTCTTGAGCGCCGGCTCGATCCCGCCGTGCTGGAGGATCTGATCTGGCAGGTGCGGACGTCGGACGCCATCGCGCGCTCGCTGGACGAAGCCCGCGCCTATGCGCGCCAAGCCCAGGACGCCTTGGGGGCTCTGCCGGCCTGCCAAGAGCGCGACGCCCTCTCCGACCTGGCGGCCTACATCGTCCAACGCACCCTTTAGGAGGAAGTCCATGGACATCCAGATCCAAGAGTACAAGCGCGTCGCCGTGGTCAACATTGTCGGCCGAATCGACTCCTCCAGTTCCGCAGATCTCGAGGCCTCCCTGCAGGCCCTGGTCGACAAGGGCAAGAGGAATCTGGTGCTCGACATGTCCAAGGTCGAGTTCCTTTCCTCCAGCGGGTTGCGCGTCATCGTGAACGCCTACAAGGCCTGCAAGGAAGTCGGTCAGCTGTGCGTTGCGCAGCCATCCGAACGGGCTGCGTCGTCGCTGTCCATCGCCGGCATCGACACGCTGTTCACGGTCTACCCAACCCGCGAGGCGGCGATCGCCTCCTTCTGAACCCACCGTGGCCACCCGACGGCTGACGATCCCCGGGCGCCTCGACCAGATCGAGGCCGCGTGCGACTGCGTGGAAGCCGGCGCGCTGGAGGCTGGCTTCGATGAGTCAACCACCTACGCCTGCCAACTCGCTGTGGCCGAGGCCTGCGAGAACATCGTCAAGCACGGCTACGGCTCAGGCCAGCCAGGGGACATCTGCGTGGAGGTCGTGGCCTCCCAGGGCCAGATCACGATTCGGCTGGAGGATTCGGGTCCGCCCTTCAATGCCGCGCGCCGTCCGAAGCAACCCGAGTGTGATCAGAACGACCCGCCCGTCGGCGGACTGGGGCTGGTCATCATCCATCGAGTGATGGATCGCGTCACCTACCTCCGGCGCTCAGGGGTCAACCGCCTGACGATGCGCAAGCGCATGCCGCAACCCTCCAGCTAGGCCGGCCATGACGCCCGCGCCGGCATCCCTCCTAGCCCTGCTCATCCTCCTGTTCGTCGCCCTGGCAGCCTATGCGGCTGTAGTGACTCGCCGGCATTTGACACAAGACCGTGAGCATGAGCAGCAGCTCTCTCATCTGGGCGAGCTCTCGGCGCGCCTCGGACAGACCCACCTCGACCCCGAAGAACTGGCCGAGGTCGCGTATGAAGAAGCGGCCCGCTTCCTTGAAACCGA
>JAPLGR010000348.1 GCA_026390045.1 Chloroflexota bacterium
GGGCGGGGATCGCGCGGGCGCTGGCGGTTGAGCCGGAGCTGCTGGTGTGCGACGAGCCGGTCTCGGCGCTGGACGTCTCGGTGCAGGCGCAGGTGCTGAACCTGCTGATGGACCTGCAGGCGCGGCGCGGGTTGTCCTACCTCTTCATCTCGCACGACCTCGCGGTGGTGCGCCACGTCGCGCCGCGAGTGGCGGTGATGTACCTGGGCCGCATCGTGGAGGAGGGGCCGGCGGAGGAATTGTACGCGCGGCCGCGGCACCCGTACACCCAGGCGCTCCTCTCGGCGGTGCCGGTGCCCGACCCTCTCACGAAACGCCCGCGCATCATGCTGCCGGGCGACCCACCCTCACCCGTGAACCCGCCGCCGGGGTGTCCGTTCCATCCGCGGTGCCAGCATCCGGGGAAGGACGCGGCGTGCGCCTCGGTGCGGCCGGAGCTGGAAGAGCGCGCGCCGGGGCTGAGGGTGGCGTGCCACAAGGGGTAGCGGGTGAACCTGTTGATGCACTCAGGGCGGCGCCCAGAGAGGAACGTCCGAGAGCGGCGGTACTACAGGTAGAGTCCCCACCCGTCTTCCGTTCTCCGGCGTAGGCCGGCCATGCACCAAGCACTGCGGATTGCTCTGGCCCGCCCGCTACGCGGAGCGCCGCACCTTGCGGGACACATGGAGAGACGTATTGTCCGGCAGCCCTGGTCAGGCAGTGAATGCCAGCAAGCGGAAAGGCGCGGCGCCGACATGGATCTAGTGGCTGATGCGTCCCCCACCAAGCGGTTCTTCATAAGCTATCTCGTCCGGGACCTCTCCCTTGAGGATGCGATCCTCGACTTGGTCGACAACGCCGTCGATTCCCTGGTCCGCACGCGAAATCTCGATGTCTCGGCGAAGCTGCTTCACATCCCAGTCGCCCCTCCGAGCGAGTCTGTACGGGCAGCCGACGTCCGGATTTCCATCACGAAAGGTGGATTCCGAATCTCTGACACTTGTGGGGGGATCGGCACGGAAAGGGCCCAGAAGTACGCGTTTCGGTTCGGCAACCCAGACCCGTCCTTCCCGAGCGCGCTAGGGGTCTTCGGCATTGGCATGAAACGAGCTCTGTTCAAGCTCGGCAACCGGATAGCAGTCACCTCGCGGACGGTTTCGGACGGCTTCCGCACTGAGATTGACGCCAGCACGTGGGTAGACGACCCCGTCTGGGAATTCCAGCTGACGACGCTGGAGCCCGCCCAGGGTCAAGGCACCGCGGGTACAGACATCGAAGTACGCGAACTGAGTACTGAAGTGCTGCTGCGACTGGACGATCCCCGGTTCCTCGTTCGGCTGGCCGACTCGATAGCAGTCACGTACGCGCTCTTCCTGGGCCGTTTCTTGACTGTCGAGCTGAATGGCCACCTCATCTCGCCCAAGGCCGTTCCTCTGGGCGGCTCCCCGGACATCTCCCCCGTCTTTCGATCGATGTCCCTGGACGGTGTGTCATGCGATGTGATGGCCAGCCTCGCCGCACGGGAGGATGGCGAGTGGAATGCAGACCGCGCGGGCTGGTATGTCGTCTGCAACGGTCGCCTAATCGTGACCGCTGACAAGACCAAGCTGACGGGGTGGGGCCTCCCTGGCCCGGCGTTCGTCAGTAAGTATCGCGGCTTCGTCGGAGTGGCCTTCTTCTTCTCGAGCGATCCAGCCTTGCTGCCGTGGACGACCACGAAACGAGACCTGAACGTCGAGTCTGAGATCTACCAGGTTGCGCGCAAGGAAATGGCCTCGATTGCCAGACCTGTGCTTACGTTTCTGAATCGCATGTACCCCGGCGAGCCTGCAGAGGCTACCGCTGAGCGCCGTCTCGCCGAATCACTGAAGCCGGTAGACGTCGCCCAGGTCGTGAGCGTAGGGCAGTCCAACCTCCAACTGGTAGCCCCCAGGAGCTCGAGGCCGAAGCGAAGCTCGGTTTCGATACAATACAAGGCTGAGAAGCATGAGATAGACCGCGTTCGCAAGAAGATTGACAAGCCAACGTGGTCTGCTGGAGCTGTCGGCCGCTTTACGTTCGAGCACTACCTGCGCACCGAGTGCCCCGAATGACAACGCCAGCTGCCAGCTATCTGAAAGTGTCCTACGACTTGCGCCCAGCCAAGCAGGTGGAGAGGCGCATGATGATCGACGTGCTACAACGAATGGCCGCTGGTGGGTTTCCGATACGTGACTATCAGTATACCGGGATGGGTTCGATCTACTTCGTGGATTTCATCCTGTTCCACCGCCTGCTGGGCCTTCGAAGACTCCTGAGCGCCGAGCACGACACGAACATCAGCAGGCGCATCCGTTTCAATCGTCCGTTTGCCTGCGTCGAAGTCGCCATGGAGCCGATCGGAGACGCAGTGGCGAAACTGGACCGAGACCTCCGCCACCTAGTTTGGCTCGACTACGACTATCGTCTGAACAAGGACCTGGCTGGAGACATCAGTCTAGCGTCCTCAACACTCCCTGCGGAGTCGATCCTCCTCGTGACAGTTGACGCGGAGGCGCCATCTGGCGAAAGCCCGTCCGTGGCGATGGAGTACTACAGGGCTCGTGTCGGCGAGTACTTCGATCTGAGTTGGACGCCTGAGGCGTTTGCCCCATCTCATCTGAGCCATACGCTCGCGAAGATTCTCGGCAACATCATCCTCAGCGGCATCGCTGGCCGAAGGAGCCTCCGGTTTTCGCCGCTCTTTGGTTTTGAGTACGCTGACACCAATCGCATGGTCACGATCGGCGGCCTCTTCGCCAATGATGCTACCGACACTCGCCTGGGAGGATGTGATTTCAAAGACCTCCATTTCATTCGGAGGTCACTTGACGAGGCACCGTTCGAGATCAAGATCCCCCGCCTGACGCGCAAGGAGCGACTCTACCTGGATCACCACATGCCGTGTTCCGACGATTGGGAGCCGACCGAGTTTGAGTTGGCAAAGGAGAGCGTCCAGGAGTATGCTCGCGTGTATCGCTACTACCCGACATTCGCCGAGTTGCTTGCCTAGCGCTTGGTGGCCCGGTTCATCGACGCAGCGCACGTGGTAGCCTGGCTCGGCGACCGGAGTTGAGAGAGTGCGTCGACCTCCTGCGGCCACCAGTCAGGTTGGGTCGGTGACAGGCAACGAGCGTCTGGAGGTCGTACTGCAAACGGGGGAACGCGATTCGGTGCAGGGAGACGCTTCGGATCCACCCGTCCTGCTACGGCCTTGGCCGCACGAATCCAGGCGACCGCTGGCACGTTTGAGGGTGTGGCGGAATCAGGCTGATGCGAGGACTGTGAGTGCGGTTGACGCGACGACTATAGTCTGCATATAGTCCCACTGGTGACACAAACGAGATTGAAGTTCGGCGAACCCTGGAACGCGACTGGAGTGCTTGGGCGAAAGCCAAGGACTCCGAAGCCGTTCTTCTCCACCGAGATGGGAGTGCTCTTCAAAGGGGACTCCCTGACGATCTTGCCGCATGTTCGGGACGCCGTCGTCGACACGATCTTCGCAGATCCGCCATTCAATCTCGGCAAGCACTATGGAAAGCTCGTCAATGACGAACGCCCGGACCCTGAGTACCTAGACTGGTGCAGACGGTGGATTGACCACTGCACCCGTGTCCTCGCACCAGGAGGGGCTTTCTTCTTGTTCAATATTCCGCGCTGGAACACCTTGCTCGGCGCGTACATGACACAACACGGATTGAGCTTCAGAAACTGGATTGCCGTCAGCATCAAGCTCGGGCTGCCAATCCCAAAGCGTCTATACCCTGCGCACTACAGCCTACTCTACTTCACAAAGGGAAAGCCAAAGACATTCCGAGGAATCCGCACGCCAATCCAGACATGCCGCCATTGCGGGCGTGAGATCAAGGACTACGGGGGACATCGGAATGCGATGAACCCGAGAGGGGTCAACTTGACGGACGTCTGGGATGACATCCCGCCCGTGCGTCACTGGAAGTTCAAGAGCAAGAAGCGGAAGGCCAATCAGCTGTCAACGAAACTGGTGCGACGATGCCTGGAGCTGTCGACCAGTCCCGGCGACGTAGTCCTCGATCCGTTTGGTGGTAGCGGCACAACATTCGACGTATGTGAGCGCACAGGACGACACTGGGTTGGGGTGG
>JAPLGR010000577.1 GCA_026390045.1 Chloroflexota bacterium
GTTACTCCGCCGATGGAGTCTCGGCCAGTTGCTCTGATCGCGCAATCGCCCTGACCCGGTTTGTGCTACCCACCCGCCAGGGTGACTGGCACACCGTCGAATGCCTGCGGATGCGGAACCCGGCACAAGGGATCCGCATTCCCGCACCTTCGGTCACGCTTCGTCGCTACGCCTCGCTCAGCAGATCAATCGTGGCCGCCGCCAGCAGCGCAACAGCCCGTGGCAGCACAGCCTCATCGAAGTCGAACTGAGAGTTGTGGTGCGCGGGGCCTTGCCCGCGCTCCCTATCCGCCGATCCAACTAGCGAAAAGCAGCCGGGCACAGCCTGCAGGAAGAAGGCCATATCTTCTGAGACCATCGAGCGTTCCGATTCGTCGACCACTGCGTCCGGGAACAACCCCCGCGCGGCCGCACGAACCTTCGCTGAGACGGCGGGATCGTTGACCACCGGGGGCGTGAGCGGAGTGAGGCGGACCCTCGCCGTGCACCCCAAGGCTGCCGCGATGCCTGCCGTGACTTCCGTCACCCGGCGCATCACCATCTGCCGGATCTCTGGTTCGAAAGTGCGGATAGTCCCCCGCAGCACGGCTCGATCCGGGATCACGTTGAAGGTCTCGCCGGCATGGATCTGCGTGACGCTCACGACGGCTGTGGCGCGGGGATCCAGGTTGCGCGAGACAATCGTCTGGAGCGCGCTCACCACCTGCGCAGCCGCCACAACGGGGTCCGTCGCCTGCTGCGGCGCGGCGCCATGACCGCCCTGGCCGAGAATCTCGATCTCGAGCAGCTCTGCGCCGGCCATGACCGGCCCATCGGCAATCCCGAACCAACCGACGGGTCGGACGTTCCACAGGTGCACGCCCAGCGCAGCATCGGGAACAGGGTTCTCCAGCACGCCAGCTGCGATCATCCGCTCCGCGCCGCCAAGCCCCTCCTCCCCCGGTTGAAAGAGAAGCTTTACGCAGCCACGGACCTCGCTTCGGTGGGAGCTCAGCACTTGCGCCACCCCGAGCCCGATGGCGACGTGGCCGTCGTGGCCGCACGCGTGCATTAGCCCCGGGTGAACCGAGGCGTACGGTGCGCCGGCAGCCTCCTGAATCGGCAGAGCGTCCATGTCCCAACGCAGCATCAACGTGCATCCGGGGCGCTCGCCTTGAAGGACAGCGACGACGCCGGTCTCAGCAATGCCGGTTTGCACGTCAAGCCCAAGCGCGCGCAACTCGCCGGCGACAATGGACGCCGTTCGGCGCTCCTGGAACCCGATCTCAGGGTGTTGGTGCAGGTCTCGACGCCACGCGGTCAACCGGCCGCCGATCGCTTCGGCCTCACGTCGGAGGAGAGAAGGATCCATGGCGCCTCCCAGTGTATTGCGGGCCCGGAGAGCGCTGCCGCGGGCTAGCGGCCGGACAGGTCGATCAGGCGGAAGCGCTCGAAGTATCGCGGTGCCTCCGGTGGGCTGTCCGGGTCGAGCAGGCGCTCCCGGATGCGCGCTTCGAGGCCCGCCTGGTCCGGGATCTGGCTTCGGTGCTCACGCAGCGCAGCGATCTTGCGTGGAACGGTGGCAGTGACATCGACCACAGTGTTCGGCGTCTGGGCCATCGCAACAAAGACCTGCCGAACCTTGTGCGGAGCAAGGCCTTCCTCGATCAGGAGCTCCGGGAAGAACATCGCCGAGCCGGCTGCCGGGAAGACGGCGTCGAGTGCCGCTTGCCCTGCGGCCCGGTGATCAGGATGATTGATGTAGCGATCGCCGGGGAACAAGTTCGTCGGGTCACACGTGATCAGGATATCCGGCCGCGCTTGCCGAATAGCGCGGACGACCTGCTTGCGGACACTCAAGTCCGGCGCCAGGTAGCCGTCCGGCTGATCAAGGAACTCGACCTTCCGCACGCCGAGAACTGCAGCCGCCGCCCGCTGCTCGGACTCGCGCAGACTGGCCAGCGCCGCCGGGTCTGTGCCGGCCTTATCCCCCCCTCGCTCCCCACGCGTGAGCAGACAGTACTGGATCTCTCGCCCCTGGTCTGCCCACAACGCCAGCGTGCCGCCGCAAAAGAACTCAGGGTCATCCGGATGCGCCAGGACGACCAGCACGCGCTCCGGCTTGACCTCTGCGGGTTCGGGGTCCGCCGAGGTCATTTGTCCTCTTCTTGGCCGCACGTGCATTCCCCGCGTGGGTGCTTGCCGCACGGGGCCATTGCCTTTCCCTCCAGCGCCTTCAGCTCCTCAAAGGGCTGGACCTCTTGCTGGGGGAACTCCGCCCGCCGGCCGTCCTCAAGGAGCACGATGACAGCCTGTTTGAGCGGGACCACGTCGAACACCTTCCCCTCACCCAGGGGCGTGACGACGTGCTTGTTGCGTTTGGGCAGCGTCTTGCGCGCCTCAGCATACTGTTCGTACTCGTAGACCAGGCAGCAGCGCAACCGCCCGCACATGCCGGTGATCTCCTGCGGATTGAGAGAGATCCCCTGCGCCTTGGCCATCTTGATCGAGATCGGGGAGAACTCCGACAGGAAGCGTGAACAACAGCGCTCCTCCAGTCCGCAGGCGCCCATGCCCCCAAGGATCTTGGCGACGTCGCGCGGCCCAACCTGGCGTAGCTCGACTTCGGTGTTCCTGTGGATCCGCTGCAGGTACTTGCGAATATCCTTCAGGTCCGGCTTCTCATCGCCCTCGGCAACGAACAGGAAGGCGATGCGCGATCCATCATACGAGTACTCTGCCCTGACGATCTTCACGCTGCGCAGACCGACCTCGACCGCCTGAGCGCGGCACTCGATCAGGGCCTCAAGCTCACGCCGCTGCCACTGCTGGCGCATCACAAGCTCGGCGGCCGTGGCCAGGCGCTCGATCTTCTTCCAGCCCCCTTCGGCCGGAGGCTCCGGATCGCCGACAAAGCCGACCACCTCACCCATCTCCCGGCCGCGACTGGTGGATACCAGCACGTGGTCTCCCGGGCGTAGGTCGGTGACCTCCATTGCATCGAAGTGATACAGCTTCCCGAGTGGCTGGAAGCGCAGAGCGGCGATGCGTGGTCGTGCCACGTTTTCGGTCATAGGTTCCTGGCTGACACAGCCGACGATGACATCATAGTCCGAAACGGCCTGTCCGGCGGTTGTTGCCTGTCAGGCCGTGTTTCGGTCAGTCAATCCTGGGGGGATAGCCTTGCCGATGGAGTCCTTCTGCAGGGCCTGGACAGACAGTCTGGCGGCCACATCTTGTGCGATGGCGACCATCGCCCGCGCCACCGCGCTCTCCGGGTGGCTGATGACGACGGGGGTTCCATCGTCACCAGACTTCCGCACCGAGGCATCCATCGGGATCGCGCCCAGGAAGGGCACGCCGGCTTCGCGCGCCAGTGTTTCTCCCCCGCCATGGCCGAACACGTCCATCCGAGTGCCATCGGGCAGCTCCAGGTAGCTCATGTTCTCGATCACTCCCAGCACCGGGACCTGCATCGTGCGGAACATCTCCAGCCCTCGGCGGGCATCCTCCAAGGACACGCGCTGGGGCATCGTCACGATCAGCCCGCCTGAGAGCGGCAGCGTCTGCGACAGGCTGAGCTGTGCGTCACCAGTTCCCGGCGGCAGGTCCACCACGAGGTAGTCCAACTCGCCCCACGCAACATCGGTCAGGAACTGCCGGATCGCCGAATGCAGCATCGGGCCGCGCCAGATCAGCGGTTGTCCGCGTGGCACGAGGAAGCCGATCGACATCACTTTGACGCCGAAGGCCTCGGCCGGGATCATCTTGCCGTCCTGCGGCACAGGCATGCTGTCCAGGGCCATCATCACCGGCACATACGGGCCGTAGATGTCTGCATCCAGCAATCCGACGCGCGCGCCAGAACGCGCGAGCACGACCGCCAGGTTAACCGCCACGGTCGTCTTGCCCACGCCACCCTTCCCGGAGGCCACGGCGATTGCGTTCCGGATGGGCATTTCGATCAGGCCTCGCGCCTGTCCGTCGGCCGGCACGGTCGCGATCATCTTGATGGCAACCTGTGC
>JAPLGR010000168.1 GCA_026390045.1 Chloroflexota bacterium
CCGGTTGAGCCGTTCCCCGTCTTCCACGTCACCGCCATCACCCGCCGCAAGGACGCCGTCTATCCGGCAACCGTCGTCGGAATCCCGCCGATGGAGGACGCCTGGATGGGCAAGGCGACCGAGCGGTTGTTCCTGCCATTGATCCGGTTGTTCCTGCCGGAGGTGATCGATGTGCACATGCCGCCGGCCGGCGTCTTCCATAATCTGGTGCTGGTCTCGATCCACAAGCGCTACCCCGGGCATGCGCGCAAGGTGATCCAGGGGCTGTGGGGGCTCGGGCTGCTGATGCTCGCCAAGGCAATCGTCGTCGTCGATGAATGGGTCGATGTCCAGGATCTCAACCAGACCGCGTGGCAAGCGCTGGGCAACGTCGACTGGGCGCGCGACATCATCGTGACCGAGGGGCCGGTCGATCATCTTGACCACGCATCCGCGCAGCACTCGTTCGGCGGGAAGATCGGCATCGACGCCACGGCCAAGCTCCCCGAAGAGGGGCACACGCGCCCATGGCCTCAGCCGGTCGCCATGAGCCCCGAGGTCAAAGCCCGCGTCGACGAGATCTGGAAGTCCCTGGGATTGGAGTGAGACACGAGGGGAGGCAAGCATGGCCGAAACTAGGCTGCAAGGATTGATCGCCAGGCTTGAGCGCGGGCAGCGCAAGACCACCGAGGCCTTCCGCAGCCTTTCGCCCACCCAATGGGAGCAGCCGATCTACGACGACCCAACAACGTGGACGCCGCGCAACCTGCTCGCCCACTTCCTCTCGTCCGAGCGTGTGCTTCTGACACTATGTCAGGACGTCGCCCGCGGCGGAGCGGGCGCACCCGTCGGCTTCGACTTCGACGCCTTCAACGCCGAGCAGCAGCCGCTGTTCAACGACTTGCCTGTCACAGATCTGATAGAACAACTTGATGCCGCGCGCACACAGACGCTCGAGTGGCTCCGCAAACTCAAAGACGGCCAGCTCGATCAAGTCGGGCGACACCCCGCGCTGGGGGAAATCACCCTAGAGAACATGATCCTGGCCATCTACGGCCACCAGCTGATTCACATGCGCGACTTGCAGGCGAAGCTCGTCTCCTAGTTGCCGGAACGGGACGTCGCGACCTTCGTGATAGAATCGCCTCGGTTCCCGGCGCCCTGCCGGGACATTCGTCCGGCAGACAGTCTCCTCCATGGGCAGCCCCTCACGCGTCCGCGCCTTCCTTGATCTGATCAAGTTCGAGCACACGATCTTTGCTCTGCCCTTCGCCTACCTGGGGATGGTGCTGGCGGCCGGGGGCTGGCCCGATCTGCGTACGTTCTTGTGGATCACCATTGCCATGGCCGCCGCGCGCACGCTCGGCATGGGCGCCAATCGCCTGACCGACCGCTGGATTGACGCGCGCAATCCGCGCACTGCCGGCCGGCCTCTCGTCACCGGCGCCATCTCACCTGCAACCGCTTGGGCGGGGACTATCCTCGCCGCGCTGATACTTGCTCTCGCTGCCTGGCAGCTCGGCCCTCTTCCCTTCCGTCTTCTCCCCGGCGCATACGTCTTCCTGATCCTGTACGCCTTCACCAAGCGCTGGACCTTGCTCTCCCACTTGATGCTCGGAATGACCGATGCCCTGGCGCCGCTGGGCGCATGGGCCGCCGTGCGCGGCAGCCTGACGCTCCCGTCTGACATTCCGGCGTGGCTGCTGTTCGTCGCTGTCACGCTGTGGATCGGGGGCTTCGACCTGATCTACGCGATTCAGGACATCGAGGTTGATCGGCGCGACGGGCTGCATTCGTTCCCGGCGAGTTATGGGATTGCAGCGGCCCTTCGCCTCTCGGCCGTCGCCCATGCCCTGGTGACCATCCTGCTCGTCCTGCTCGGGCTCCTGC
>JAPLGR010000530.1 GCA_026390045.1 Chloroflexota bacterium
GGTATGCCGCCCGGGCCCAGTCCCGCGTCAGCAGACGCGTCACCGTGAGCAGCAACCATGCAGCCAGGATCGACAGGAGGAGCGAGCGGGGCACCTGCCGGGCGGCGGCCTGGTCGGCATTGGTTGCGAAGAGCGAGGCGACTGGGAACGCGGCGAGCAGGGCAACAGCCAGGAACGATCGTCGTTTCATGCTGAGCGTCCAACCCGAGGTGGGCTCCATCGGCGGGAGGCAAGACACTCTGACCCCTGACCGTCTACCTACCTCTCGTGGATCGATTGTACCCGAGCGCGGCAGCCCTCCAGAAGTGGAGCCTGCAAGGGGATGGGACGAGTTCCAGTGCGGGGGTCGCTGAGACCCCGCGACCCCCTTGAGGAATGGGCATCCCACGCACCGCATCGCCGGCTCCGCCTTCTCGGGGCAAGCCCCGCCCTAGCCCCGGCTGATCTGTGTGCTCTCGCGACCAGCCTGGAGGCGAGCACAGAGGAGGTCGACGCTCCCCGCAATGCAGCTTAGGGGTTGTGCCAAGGGCTCCCGGCCAAAGGACTGCCCACCCCGCACCGCCCGGCATTTGGCCACCCCGGCCGGCGAGCGAGATGCAGGCGGGTAGCAATCGATGGAGGATTCTGCCGCGGAGCCGGCCGCGCGGGCGATGAAGTGCCAATGATCTTCTTGCTCCACCTTGGATCGGGGCAAGGGCTGCTGCGCTGGGGCGACGTCTGCCCCCCTCGCCCATCAACCCGCTGGACGGATTCTTCGACAGCCGTGCAGAGCCCGCCCACGGGTCCTTTGCTCTTCCATCCGCCAGGGTGGCATGAGGACCAGCCAGCGCTTGAGCTGACGCGGCCCAGGACATGTGCGTTGAACAGCCTTCCAGTCACACTGGGCAAGATCACCGGCCAGATGGTTCCCAGCCACCCAATGCCGACGCTGACCTTCTGTGCAATAATCTGTGCAAGCCGCCTGCAGCTGTTTGGAGGGTTGCCGTGCAGCGGTATCTGATTGTCCTGTTCATGGGCTTGATGCTCCTCTCCGCGTGCGCGACACAGGGGCCGGCCGCAACCCCGGCTGTGCAACCGCCCGCGCAGCCGGCCGTGTGATCTACGTCACCGCCAGTGAGGCGGCAGCCCTTGCCTTTCCATAGTCCGGCAGACATGTGAGGGAGTTGTATGACCGATACGCGTTTCCTGCGTTCCATCGAAGCAACCTCTATCGTGTTGTTCTTTCTGCAGGCCCTGCGGGTCATCTTCTCAGTGCTCTTTGGGATCACCTATGACCAGCTGTTCGCCGGGTCGCCCGATGCCTGGCTGCCGGTCAGCATCCTGCTCGTCCTAGTGGCCCTTGCCCTCCCGGCGCTCGCGCCGCGCACCCCGACTCATACCTGGCTGGCAGTCCTGGCCAGCGTGGCCGCCGTGGCTCGCGTCGCGTTGACCTTCAACGACGCCACATTACGCTACTGGGGAGCGCTGGTCGTCCTTGGCGCGGCAGGACTGTATCTAGCCGGCCTGCTCACCGCCCGGCGGTCCCTGGCGCTCCCTTCCTTGCTGACTGCTTTGGCCATCGATCAGCTCCTGCGCGCCGTTGGGCAGACGTTCGACATCAGCCTGCAGCCCGTCTGGCTCCCGGCGCAGATCTTGTGGGCAGCGGTCATCGTCGGGATCGCACTGGCGCTGGCATGG
>JAPLGR010000534.1 GCA_026390045.1 Chloroflexota bacterium
CTGCTGTTCTGGATCGGTATCTCCTTCACCTACCCCCTGATCATCTTCGCGCTGGCGAGCGTGGGGATAGTTCACTCGAAACCACTGCTCAAGGGCTGGCGCTTTGCCATCGTCGGCATCGCCGTCATGGCGGCGGCGATCACGCCGACCGTGGATCCGGTCAACATGTCGCTGCTCATGCTGCCGATGATCGTACTGTATGGTCTCGGCATCCTGCTGGCCGCCATCGCCGAGCGCGCCCGGCAGCGCCGCGTGGCCAAGGCGGAACTCGCCGAAGCGGCGGAAGCGGCCCCCCAGCCTAAGGCCGCGGCGAGTCCACAGCCTGAGGCTGTGGCCAAGTCCTGAGTTTCTCGTGACGCAGCATACAGGCCGCACCCGATCGGGTGCGGCCTGTATGCGTTCTGGCCAGGAGAGTGGAGTGTCTCATCTGTCACGTACCCGCGGCTTGCGCGGCCGCATGGCAATCACCACCAGCGCCACGCCAATCAGGGCAGCCAGCGCGACGCCTGCCAGGATCAGAATCGGACTCGGCCCAGCCTGCGCCTCGGCCACGGCGAAGGACGCATCGGAGGTATCTACTCCTGTGTTCACGCCGTCCGTGACGCGTACCTTGAGACGGAAAGCATTGCCCGCCGGGAACCCGGTGGTGTCGATGGTGTATCGGGTATCGGCAATGTCGATCGCCAGGGGCTGCCAGCTCTCGCCGCCATCGTCGCTGATCCACAGTGCATACGAGAGCATGTCGCCGTCGGGATCGGTTCCCTCCCAGCGGATCGCCTGCCGGGTGTGCTGCCGCCATTGCTCACCCCCATTCGGTTCGAGTAGCTGCACGGTCGGTGCGCTCGCGGAGACCGGGCGGCTGGCCAGCACCTTGCCGGCCGCGTCGCGCAGCTCAATGGCCGCGATCCCGTCCATCCATGCCACGCGGAAGGAGAAGTGATAGCTGTCGGTCTCTACCGCGCCCTCCGGCTCGGGAAGGTAGCGGGTGAAGACAGGCGTGAATCCGTGGCTGGCCAGGACCTGTCCGGCTTCGTCCACGAAGACGATCGCATGCGTGCCGGTTGAATCCGGCTGCAGGTCGATGACTGCCTGATCGACGCGCAGGAAGGGGGCGAACGTGGCTTCATCTTGCTTGGACAGCATCCCGCGCACGACGACCGCTGGCGGGTCGGCCTCGTCCCGCATTTCGTCGATCAGGTCAAGATACGCAAAGCTGGCCTCGGCCCCTGCCGTCGTTGCGCAGCGTTCGAGTCTGGCCCAGATGGTGCTGGGATCAGCCACACACGACATGTAGTAGGCGGCGGACTCGTCGTACGGCTGCCAGTGGTTGACCCAGAAGCCTTCGCTCGCCACGCAGCTCTCGCAACTCAGGCCTCCGCAGCGGTTGCAGCCGCATGTGCCGTCGGCGTACCTGCAGGCGTAGCAGTCCGACGCGCCGATATCCTGGTGCCCGAGCTCGTGCACCAGATTACCGTCAATGAAACCATCATCCTCGACGTACACGGCGATGCCGGAACCATTGCAGCCGCAGCAGCCATAAGGCTGCACGAGCCCCACAGCATGCGCGCCGCTCGTCGAGTCGTCGCCCTGGACCATCGAGCTCATCATGTTGGAGAAGCACTGATTGCAGCCCTTCTCCGTGCCCGTGTCCGCGTCCCAGCAGTCGTAGTCTGCCTCGTAGGATCCCAGGTAGTCCGCGCGGAAGTACATCGTGTCTAGCACAACCCAGCTGATCTTCCTGTCCGCCACCGGGTAAGTCCCCAGCAAGTAGTCCATCTGCTCCACAGCGTAGTCGGGGAGGTGGTCGATGAACTGGCTCTCGTCTGTGAACCGCACTCTGTCGAAGAGCCCGTCGGTGACCTGCTGGGCAAGCCTGTCAACAAACCGCTGGTGATCCCATACCTGTCCGACGAAGACCACCTGTATCCCGCGTGTGACCAATGTCCTGTAGGGCTCCGAGTTGTATGCGTTGTTGCCTTCATCCTCCTCACCGAGCTTGTCCTCCGGATCCACTTCCACCGAAAACGTGACGGGGGAGGCAAACGGCCTAGGCGCCGCGCGCACCAATCCGAACTTACCAAACGGGTTGCTGGCCGGATCCCAGGCCGTGTCCGCCATCCCGTCAGCGATGTATGGAAGCATGATCGCGAAATCCGACGCGTTCCCTGGAATAGACACCGGTCCGGAGACATCCGGCATACGCCAATCCACAACAGATGGCCCACCCGTCGTCAACGACGTCGGCGCGCCCGTGTCCCACTGGTCCTCCGGGAGCATCAAGCGGAAGTCGGCATCCACTTCGCAGGCGAACGTTGAGTTCACCTTGACCCGAAACGCCGTTGCCTTCTCCCGAATGAGCGGCGCGTCGTACAGGACCTGGACGGGTTCGGCACCCACCAGCTCCAGGTCGCCGGCTCGGAAGACGAAGTTGACGCTTGCAGCGCCCTGGTTGCTCGCCGAGTCCCAGCCGCGCACTTCCAGCACATTCTCGCCGCAGTTCTCCAGATCCGAAGCCGGGATGCCGTCCAGGAAGTACAGGTAGTTCGACTCCCCCGCCGGGCTGAAGCCGATGTCCCGGTACAGCGATCCATTCAGCCAGACCTCAGCACGCGCCAGTTCACGGTCCTCGACGATCATTCCATCCAAGCGCACAGAGGTCTCAGTGATGATCGAGTGATCTGCCGGATTCTCAATCGTGACCACCGGCGGCAAGTCATCCTCCGGCACAGGCACCGGTGCCTCAGGCCCGCGGATCACCAGATCGTCAATCACCTCGGGCTCGGCCACGCCGCCGTAGCTGATCGTCACCTCAAAGATCTGGCCAGGCGCTGAAACGGCCAGGCAAACCTCAATCGGCTCCGCCTCAGGTCCCAGCGTGTCGCTGTCAGACGCCACGACCACGCGCCGGCCGGCCTCATCCAGGCCATAGGCCGTCAGTGTCGCGGTGAAGGCCTCAGTCGCCCACACCTGCTCATTCAATCCAACGAATACACCGACGAAGTCGGCCAGGCTGTCAAACCCGATCCGAATCGGGACGTTGCTGCTGCCAAATTCGCGGCCGCCAAAGTCATTGACCAGCGCCTTGGAGCCGGACCGTGTACGTACGGCGGGGCGCAGGACGATGAGGGAGTCGTCACCCAGGAACCGCACGCCGGGAGGCAATGTCGTGTCGTTCAGCCGAGAGCCTGTACCCTGATCTTCGAAGTCGATCACATATTCGCCGGCGATGCCGGATCGGTCGCATTCCGTGGGCACCCGTGTGGTTGTGGGCGTCAGCGTGGGGGGCGGGCGCGTGGGCGGCGCCGGTGACTCGACATCGAAGACGGCGGTCGCCCAGGTCCCCTTGCCACTGCAGTTCTGGCATGCATGGATCGTGTGGTTGCCTTCCCTGGCTGATGAGGGAATGGTGACGTCGACTGAGAAGGCGCCATTGCCGTTCGGGGCGAAAGTGCCAAGCGTCTGCCCCCCCATCGAGTCCCAGTGGACCTGATACGGTGCACCATTCGGCGCAGGGATCCACCCAGTGCCGAAGACGCGCACCGTTCGGCCAGCCACACCGGAAGCAGGATCTACGGAAAGCGACGGCGCGGCGAGCGGCCGGGCCCGCACCTCAGACGCAGGTACAACCGCAGTCACCAGCAAGATGGCGGTTGCTGCCAGCATCACCAGAGGCCATCGATGTCGGATGGTGTGGAATGCGCTCACGGGTCAGCCTCCTTGAGGATCCGATCGAGGAAGACGCAGGACGATCGCGTTATGAAGCCGGGGGAGCTCACTTTCTCCAGCTGGCCGGCGGCTCATTCTGCCTCGGCGCAGAATCCCGCGCAAGTCGCGCAATCCATCAAGGCACCCTATCGCCGACTGCACCCGTCGGATACGTGCTGGATCTCGCTATGGCTCAGGCCGCGCGGTGAGTCAACCCTGGCGAGGGGGTCAGGCAGGCGTGCATGACGGCATGCTGCCAGCGAGTCGCCGTGAGAGGGGTCTGCTTCCGACCGAGCTAGGACCGAAGCGCGGCGACGCCCATGCCGGCGAGCGCGATGCCGGCGGCGGCCAGATAGGCAATGCGAACCGCGTCGAGGATCGCCGCTGTTTCGCCTGCCACGCTGTGGCCCAGGACGATGGTGTAGACAGCCCCCGCGAAGGTAACACCGAGCACCATGCCGACGTTGCGCGCCAGCGCCAGCGTGCCGGCGGCGATGCCCTGCCGATGCGCTGGTGCAGCGCCCATGAGCGCGCTGTTGTTCGGCGAGACGAAGATGCCGATGCCGAGCCCGGCCA
>JAPLGR010000443.1 GCA_026390045.1 Chloroflexota bacterium
GGCGGCCGCGCCATCGCCTGACCGCGGACCGATTCCTGAGGCAGATCGGCGGACGAGACTTCATCCTCCGTTGGGGGTATGGACAGTGTTGGGAAGCGAGGCCAAGATGGCTGCCTATGTGATCGGGCACATCACCATCAAGGATTCGCAGAAGTGGGCGGAGTACCGAGATCAGGTTCCTGCCACCGTGGTGGCGTGGGGTGGGCAGGTGGTCTTCCGCGGCCGGCGCATGGCCGTCTTCAGTGGCCAGCATCCCTTCACCGATACCGTCGTCATCCAGTTCCCCGACGTCGGCGCGGTGCAAGCGTGGCACGAGTCGGCGGCGTATCAAGCCCTGATCCCCCTGCGCAACCAGGCCGCCGACGTGGTCCTGGTTGGCTACGAGTCGTAGGCGAGCCAAGGACTGCGCCATCGGGGCTTGCGCCCCCCTCTGGCTGGCGAATTCTCTCAGCCTTTTCGCTTGACGGTCGTTTGTCTCATGCGTAGGTTATAGAGGTCCCAAGTGGGACAGAAGATCCTTGAGCAGGCCCAAGTTGGGACGACACGAGCGGAGCTTTCGATCGGACCACTCAAGCGGCTGAATTTTGCCTTCCCCAAACCAGCTGAGCAAGAGTCCATCGCCTGCATGCTAGACGAGCAGGAAGCCACCATTCGCACCTACGAAGTCGAGTTGGCGAAGCTGCGCGACCTCAAATCCGGCCTCATGACCGACCTTCTCACCGGCCGCGTCCGCGTGCCGGAGGGCGTGGAGGTGGCGTCGTGAGTACCTCTGGCGGCTTCCGGCCTTCTTTTCACATCACCAACCGGGTGACGGCGGGGCTGACGCGCATCGAGCGGGCACGCGGGTTTCTGGAGGCGGCGCGGCTGTCGGAGGACTGGCTGGCGACGATGCGCTCCCGTGCCCTCTTGCTGGAGGCGCACCACACTACGCACATCGAAGGCACGCGCTTGACGCTGGAGCAGGCGGAGCGACTGCTGGCCGGCGAGACAGTGGCAGGAACCGATCCCGACGACGCCCGGGAACTGTTGAACTACCGTGACGCTTTTGAGTTCGTGAGCGGGTACCTGAATGATGGCGTGCCCATTACCGAAGGATTGATCCGGGAGATCCATCGGCGAATGGTGGCCGGCGTGCGGGGAGGCTCGGCCGCGCCTGGCGATTATCGGCGCGTGCAGAATTACGTGGTCAATTCGGCGACCCGGCAGGTGATCTATACCCCGCCTCCGCCTGAAGAGGTAGCGCCGTTAATGTCGGAGCTAGCGGCCTGGTTGAACACGGCCTCCGATGCCCATCCGGTGCTGACGAGCGGCATTGCGCAGTTCCAGTTGGTACACATCCATCCCTTCGTGGACGGCAATGGCCGGACCTCTCGACTCTTGTCTACGCTCTGCCTGTACCGGGCCGGGTACGACTTCAAGCGCCTGTTCTCGATCAGCGAATTCTACGATCGCGACCGGGCGGCCTTCTATGCGGCGCTTCAGAGCGTGCGGGACAGCGGCATGGATCTGACGGGGTGGCTCGACTACTTCGTCGAGGGTCTGGCCACGCAGATGGACGAGGTGACCGAGCGGGGCAAACGGGCGATCAAGGTGGATGTACTGGCCGCAAAACACGGCTTGAACACGCGCCAGAAGGCTTTGGTCCTTCGGTTGATGGAGCAGCCAGAGGCGGACCTGCAGGCTTTCCAGGATCTCTTTCCAGGCACCCCCCGACGCACGCTTCAAAGGGACTTGCAGCAGGCGGTTGCGAAGCGGGTCTTGAAAGGAATTGGGGCAACGCATCAGAGGCGC
>JAPLGR010000436.1 GCA_026390045.1 Chloroflexota bacterium
ACTGGCGGGAGCTGATGCGGCTCTATATGGTGCGCCGAACACGGACTTTCATTCAGGACAACTACGCCTCGGTCGACCCGGCGTCAGGCCGCAAATTCCTGACGTTTGAGGATGGCACCCGCTCGTACTTCCCGGACCGGGTTCCGAAGACGGTGAAGTTCCCGGTTGATGATGCGAACGCCGGTGACCAGTATGCGCGCCTGTACGCCCCGGCTGTCGTGGCGGCCATCAACGCGCTGAACCTGCCGCGCTACGGGCTCGGCAACTACATCGCCCCCTCTCCGCGCGGGGGCAGCACGCAGGCCGAGGACAAGGCTATCCAGGACTTGTCCCGAGCCGGCAAGCGCCTGATGGGGTTCTGCCGCACGAACCTGTTCAAGCGGCTGGAGAGCAGCGGTGTCGTCTTCCAGCAGTCCGTCGCGCGTCACATCCTGCGTAACTCCGTGTTCCTGCCCGCCATCGAGAATGGACTGCCTCTGCCCATCGGCGCCCAGGACGCCGGCCCGAGCTGTTCGTGGATTCCCTCGGCACGGACCTCCGTGATGACGCCGCAAGGCTGATCGACGTCCTGTCCGGGAGTGGCGTCTGGCAACCGGATGCCGACGAGAAGCTGAAAGCCCTGCATGATCTGCTGGCCAAGAAGCACCCGAACGAGAAGGTCATTGTCTTCACGCAGTTCGCCGACACGGTGCGCTACCTGGAGGGGCAGCTCCGCGCCCGTGGTCTGCAGCGCCTCGCGGGCGTGACGGGAGAGTCCGAGAACCCCACCAGGTACGCCTGGCGCTTCAGTCCGGAGAGCAACCAGAAGCGACAGGAGGTCGGACGGGAGGAGGAGCTTCGGATTCTGGTGGCGACCGACGTGCTGAGCGAGGGTCAGAACCTGCAGGACGCCAGCATCGTCGTGAACTTCGACCTTCCGTGGGCGATCATCCGACTGATCCAGCGCGCCGGCCGGGTGGACCGAATCGGACAGAAGTCGGAGACTATTCGCTGTTACTCGTTTCTCCCGGCCGATGGCGTGGAGAGAGTCATTCGCCTGCGGTCTCGCGTTCGGCAGCGTTTGCGGGAGAACGCCGAGGTTGTCGGCACGGACGAGGCGTTCTTCGAGGATGAACACGAGAGGCAGACGCTGCTCGACCTGTATTCCGAGAAGTCGGGAATCCTCGACGGCGACTTCGAGAGCGACGTCGATCTGGCTTCTTACGCGTACCAGATCTGGAAGAACGCTATCGACCGGTGTCCGGAGTTGGAGAAGAGCATTCCGGAGTTGCCGCCGGTAGTCTACTCGACCCGCGCGCACGACGGCACGGAGAAGCGGCCGTACGGGGTGCTTGTATATCTGCGCACGGCGGAAGGGAACGACGCGCTCGCGTGGGTGGACAAGGGCGGCCAGAACGTGACGGAATCACAGTTCGCCATCCTGAGGGCAGCCGAGTGCTCTCCCGAGATGCCTGCGCTGCATCGACAGGAGAACCACCACGCACTGGTCAAGAAGGCCGTCGAGTTCGTGGTGGCCGAGGAGAAGAGCGTTGGCGGGCAGCTGGGCCGTCCGTCTGGTGCCCGCTTCCGTACCTACGAGCGGCTCAAGCGTCACGCCGAACAGGTCAAGGGCACGCTCTTCGACGCGCCTCAGTTGTCCAGGGCGATCGAGGACATCTATCGCTATCCGCTGCGGCAATCGGCGATTGACATCCTGAATCGCCAGCTCCGCGCTGGCATTGACGACGACGCCTTGGCTGCCCTCGTCGTGGCGCTGCGCGAAGACGATCGGCTTTGCAGGGTCCAAGAGGAGGAACAGACGCAGGAGCCGCTGATCGTCTGTTCGCTCGGCTTGTCGGCAGGGCGGGAGGAGCAGGCGTGACGATGGACGTGGGCCGGGCCCGTCAGTTGGTCAGGGACGGCAAGTTCCAGGAGCTGTTCGTTGAGGAGCTCGGCTGGGACCATTTCGACACAGGATTGACCGTCCAGGTCGGCGAGGAGGCCACGACCCTCCAGGCCATCGCGCAGAAACGAGGGATGGTCGCTTATCTCTGCTCGACACGCGATGGGCAGCGTCTGCCCGATTACGCCGGACGGCGCAAGATCGAGCACCAGGTCGCCAAGGCCGTACGCGAGCACCTCATCATCTTCACGGATGAGACCAGGACGGTCCAGGTGTGGCAGTGGGTGAAGCGCGAGCCGGGAAGACCGACGGCGTGCCGGGAGCACTCCTTCCACACCAGCCAATCCGGCCAGGCGCTGGTTCAGAAGCTCCAGGCCATCGCCTTCACGCTGGACGAGGAGGAGAGGCTCACCCTCACAGACGTGACTCGTCGAGCTCGCAGTGGCTTCGATGTGGAGCGC
This sequence comes from Chloroflexota bacterium, assembly GCA_026390045.1. GTDB lineage: Bacteria > Chloroflexota > Anaerolineae > Anaerolineales > E44-bin32 > DYJB01. The sequence continues at coordinate 2,344 of JAPLGR010000436.1, forward strand.
GTGACGAAGCGGTTCTACGACCAGTTCAAGAAAGAACACGCAGCCTTTCTGAAGCTCATCACGGGCATCACGGACAGCGGCGACCACGAGTGGTACGCCTCCGTGATGCTCAACCGGATGATGTTCGTCTACTTCATTCAGCGGAAGGGGTTCCTCGACGGCGACGTTCACTACCTCCGCAACCGGCTCCAGCGCTGCCGGGAGCAGGCAGGCCGGGACAAGTTCTACTCGTTCTATCGCTACTTCCTGCTCCGCCTCTTTCACGAGGGGCTTGGTGGGGTGGGAAGCCGCACCCCACAACTGGATGAACTACTGGGCCGGATCCCATACCTGAACGGTGGTCTCTTCGAGCGGCACGAGGTGGAGGCACGGTATCCCGCCATCCAGATTCCCGACAAGGCGTTCGAGCGCATCTTCGCGTACTTCGACCAGTATCAGTGGCATCTGGACGAGCGGCCGCTTCGCCATGATTACGAAATCAACCCCGACGTCCTGGGCTACATCTTCGAGAAGTACATCAACCAGAAACAGATGGGGGCGTACTACACCAAAGAGGACATCACCGAGTACATCAGCAAGAGCACCGTCGTGCCGTTCCTCCTGGACGCGGCGCGGGCGAAGTGCAGGGTCGCGTTCGAGAATCCCAACGGCCCGACCGTCTGGGATCTGCTGCGAGAAGATCCCGATCGCTACATCTACCCCGCGGTCCGGCACAGCGTCACGTGGGACGTTCACACCAATAGAGCACTTGAACAGCCGTTCGAGTTGCCAGCGGAAATCGCGCTCGGGCTGGACACCGGCAAGCCCGACCTTCTCGAGCGTCGGAAGGGGTGGAACAGGCCGGCGCCGCCCGAATACGCTCTGCCGACGGAGATCTGGCGCGAGGTCGTGGCCCGCAGGGCTCGCTACGTCGATGTACGGGGCAGGCTCGTACGCAGTGAAGTCCGCGACGCCAACGACCTGATCACGCTCAACCTCGACATCCGCCAGTTTGCGCAGGATACCATCGGCGACTGCGAAGGGCCGGACCTACTGCGCGCCTTCTGGCACGCCATCGAGAAAGTGACGGTCCTCGATCCGACGTGTGGGTCGGGTGCCTTCCTCTTCGCCGCGCTGAACATCCTGGAGCCGCTCTACGAAGGGTGCCTCGAACGGATGGAGGCATTCGTCGAGGACCTTGACCGCTCTGGCGAGAAGCACCGCCCCGAGAAGCTCTCCGACTTCCGCCAGGTGCTGGAGCGCGTGAAAGCGCATCCCAATCGCCGCTACTTCATCTTCAAGAGCATCATCCTCAACAACCTCTTCGGCGTGGACATCATGGATGAGGCGGTGGAGATCTGTAAGCTCCGCCTCTTCCTCAAGCTGGCCGCGCAGGTCGAGCCCGACCCGAAGCACCGCAATCTCGGCATAGAGCCCCTGCCGGACATTGACTTCAACATCAAGGTGGGCAATTCGCTGGTCGGCTTCGCCTCTCACGATGAGGTTCAGCGGGCCGGAACGGCGAAGTTCGATTTCGACAACGCGATGGAGAAGATGTCGGTCAGAGTTGCCGACCTGCAGCAGGCGTTTGACGCATTCCGTTACCGGCAGATCGAGGGCGATGGCTCGGTTCCGATTGAGCACAAGCTGGAACTTCGGAAGCGCCTGACCTCCGTTCGCGAGGAGGTGAATGGCTACCTGGCGGGCGAGTACGGCGTGGCGCAAACGAAGAAGGACGCATATGCGAAGTGGATGAAGTCGCACCAGCCGTTCGACTGGT
>JAPLGR010000298.1 GCA_026390045.1 Chloroflexota bacterium
ATGGCGAAGCCGCCGGCGCCGGTGGTCTCCTGGCCGACCAGACCGTGAGCCAGAGGGACGCGCTCGTCGACCACGCGTCCCTGCATGCCGCCCACCCGGAAGGTGGTGATGACGAAGGCAGCACCTTCGAGGGCCTGGTCGAGGTCGGTCGTCGGCTGCAGCCGGACGGATGGCGTCTCCGTGTCATGTCGGACGCAGGCGAGGTCGAGCATCAGCCTGAGGCGTTCGCCATCGATGTCCATCAGGGCCAGGTCGTTCAGGCCGAGGGCTTCGGCGCGCTCGATCAGGGCGGCATACAGGAGAGGCAGGCGCATGCCGCCCGCTCCCAGGATGGCGATCTTCATCCGACCTCCAGGTGAGGTGCTGGCAGCCTGCGCGAACTCAGGCGGCCTCGATCCTTGGCCTTCGCGCACCACGTCTGCCCAGCGGCTCGCGCCGGCCGTGCGCGTGGCCGGACCCGAGCGTCCATCATTCCTGGCGCCTAGCCCGAGGCGCTCTGACTCGCAAGCTCCGTCTCAGCGCGCCGGCGGAGCTGGCCGCGCAGCGCACGGATGTCGTTCGGGACGAAGAACAGCGCTCCCAGGTAGATCACGAAGCAAACCACCCAGGTGCTGATGCAGATGACCAGGATGGAGGTCTCCAGGCTGGTGGCATCGGCGAGCAGGCCGGCAAGGAACGGCGCCAGCGCCGCGCCCGAGTTCTCGATGAAGTACTCGACTGACATGGTTGTGCTGCGCACCTCGGGCAGCGTGATATCGTAGATGGCCGAGAGCACGTTGGGCGACGAGAACGGCATGAACAGCGCCGTCAGGCACATCAGGATGAAGAACTGTGTGCGATCCGCCGCCGGGGTGCGGATGGCGAAGAACAGGAAGATGGCGCCCAGTAGCACGCCAGCCGATGACACAATGACTCGGCCGTTGAGGGTTCGCTTGAAGACCAGGTCGCCCAGAGCGCCGCCGATGAAGTAGCCCACAGCCAGGATCAGGATGACCGGCGCCATGGTGAAGAGCACGGAGTTGTTGTCGTAGCCGCGCTCGCTGATCAGGTAGCCGAAGAAGAAGAAGGTGATCACGTTCCACGGGAAGACGCCGGCGAAGCCCTGACCGAAGATGAACCACATCGACTTCTTCTGCACGGCCAGCTTGGCCTCCGTCCACGAGAAGCGAAACTTCTGCAGCTCTTTCACGCCTTCCAGCTCGGGTTCGGCGCGGCCGCGCGGGATGTCGCGCACGAAGAAGAAGATCAGGACGGCGATCACCAGTCCGAGACTCGCGGTGATGTAGAACACGGATCGCCAGCCGCCGATCATCGGTGCGACCATCAGCGCCAGGACCATCCCCAGCAGGTACCCCAGGGGCTGAGCGAGCTGGAGCAGCCCATACACCCGGCCGCGCAGGCCCGGAGCGAAGTAGTCCGCCACGAGGGAATACAGACCGGGGTAGGACGAGTCGTCGATGCCTGTCGAGGCACGCGTTGCCAGGAAGGGGATGTAGCTGCGCATGATGGACGAGAGCCAAGTGGTGGCGCCCCAGATGAACGATGCGAGAGCCAGCAGCTTCGCCCGGGCGTAGCGGTCGTACAGGTAGCCCCACACGGGATACAGGATCGTCGCCACGATCAGCGCGCCGCTGTTGATCAACCCCCACTGCGAGTTGGTGAGCTTGAACTCGCCCATGATGGGGATCTGCATCGAGCCGATCATCAAGCGGTCCGTCTCATGCAGCAGCATAAACATGAAGAAGATGGCGATCACAACCCAGCGATAGCGAGCGAAGTTCTTCATCCGATAGCCCTCCGATGCGGATTGCGGCTTCCCGGCCCGGTCGATTCTAGCCCTGCATGCTAAGCAGGTTCTCCACCAATGGATCGAAGCGGACGTAGCGGAAGGCCTCGCCGTAGGCGACGCCGGTACTCGCGCCGACGGCGGCGGCCTGGGACCGCAGCGCCCACTCCATGGCGGCCATCGGCTCGCCCGCCATGCTGCCCAGAATGGCCTCGACGTCCAGCCCGGCCAGGCGCGCCTGACGCACGACGCCTTCCACCAGGAAGGTGACCTGGGACTTGTGCTCCGCCAGCGCCTTGAGCTTCACGTCCACGGTGGCCGAGATGTCGACCACGCGGTTGGTGCTTGGCAGGTGCTCGGAGTAGAAGTACTTCTCGACCACGAAGTGCGGTTGCAGGCCCTGCTCGAGATGCTCGGGATGCATCAGCGGTAGCTGTGAGAAGGACAGAGCGTCCGAAGCCGCCCAGGCCACCGCCCGGTGATCGGGGTGCGGATCGTACGGTGCGAACGGATCCTCGGCGATTACGACGTTCGGACGGTACTGCCGGATGGCGCGGATGAAAGCCTCGCGCAGCACGCCGGGAGGCAGGTGGTCCAGCTCTAGGTCCGGATATCCGAGCATGATTGGAGGCTCTGCCCCGAGGACGAGCGCCGCGCGGCGGCCCTCCTCGGCACGCATCTCGGCCAGCGCAGGGCTGTCGTGCTCGAACGCGCCGGGGCGCCCGTCGGTGGCTACCCGGATGTTGGGGCGCGCGCCGCTGGCGATCATCGCGGCGATTGTACCGCCGGCGAAGATCTCGGCGTCGTCGGGGTGGGGGGTCAGGGCAAGGACAACCGAGGGCATGCCGTCCTCCTCGCGGGTCAAGAATCAGGATCCCTGCATCGCAGCCGGCGGGAAGTGGCCCTGGTAGCGGCAGGTCTCGTGCAGCGTGCAGTAAGCGCACGCCGAGCCGGCTGCCTCGAGCCTCGAGCCAAGGCCAAGCACGAGCGAGAGCGACTTGCGCGGCACCATCATGCCGCCCTCGGTCAGGTGCACGCCGGCTTCACCCGCGTCGACGAGGGCGAAGATCTGCGCCTGACCCTCCTGCACCGGCCATCCGACCATCCCTGGCGAAAGGGGCAGGCTGGCGCGCCATGCGCGGCCTATGGCCTCCTGTTCGAACCTGTTGCAGGCCTGTCCCGCCAGCGCCTCGGCTGCGGCGGATCCAACGCCGTCCAGCGCCAGCGCGAACACCGGATCGTGGTCCATCTGCCGGGCGATCTCGGCGTCCAAGGAATCGCCGATCGTGCACACCATGACGATCACCTGCTCAGCGGCCCCCAGGTGTTGGGCAATCAGCGGTCCCTCCAGCGCTCCCCCGTCCAGCGTCAGGCGCTCGTGCCGGAGTCCTGTGGCGGTGAATCGTGCAAAGGCAACCTTCGGCTGGAGCATCGGCTGACCAGCCTCGAGCGCCCGCTCGGCGAGGGTGACCAGCGCCGGCCGGCGTGTGCGAATAGTGGCCGGATCTGCGCCCTGGGCGCGCAGGACGTCATCGACCTCCAGGCTGAGAACCCAGTCAGTCTCTATGGTCATCCGGCTCCATCCGCCGCGCCGCGGGTGACGCAAATGATACCTGCGAGCGGACGGCTGACCAAGTCCGGACTCCAGGCATCAGGCTAGCTTGCGCAGGTTCCCTTCGACTACAGGCGTAGGCGCCTTCATCCGTGACACTAGGCCAGGGATGTGACCTCTGCATTGCAGTGTTGCTCATTCATGGGCGGAGACAGGATCCATCGATAGGGGAGGTCGCCACCTGCCGCGCCAGACCTCGTGGACTGCCATGGCAGGAATGGTATTCCCTCGGAGACAGAGTCGGAGCCGGCTGCACGTGGCGAACGGGGCTAAGTCACGAATCCGAGAGCAGGCTTCTGAGCGCCTGGATAGTCTTGACGGCCGCGGTGTCTGGATCGGGGAGCGGCAGCAATTCCGCTGAAACGAACCCGTTGAAGCCCAGCCCGCGCAGGATCTTGAATGATGCCGCGAGGTCAAGATGACCGCTTCCTGGATAGCGGCGGTTGGAGTCTGCGACGTGCACGTGCCATAGCCTGTCGCCTGCCGCCCGGAATCCGTCCTCGAAGGATGTTTCCTCGATGTTCATGTGGAAGAAGTCAAGCATGATGCCGACGTACCTGCTGCCGGAGGCCTCAATCATGCGCATCGCCTCGGCTGCCGTTTGGATGAAATCGCACTCGTATCGATTCAGCGGTTCAAGCGTGATGCGCACGCCCTTCTTCTCGGCGTAGTGAAACAAAGGCTGCAGCTGCTCGGTCGCTGCCCCCCATGGATCGGAGACCGGCCCGAGCCACTTGAGCTGCCCGCGGAAGCGGCCCAGGTTGACCATTGCGCCCAGGTATTCGCCCAGGTCGATGATTGCCCTGGCCCGCTCGTTGCTCTCCTGGCGTGTGTGCGGATCCTGATGCACAAGGCACAGGCCATCCGCGGCGAACACCTCGCCGGTCACGATCTGAGGCACCTCGAGCCCGGCTGACTGGAGGATCCCCTTGAGCCATGGCCAGTCGAGGGCGGCCGGGTCGCGAACCATCAATTCAATGCCTTGATACCCCAAAGAGGCGGCCTTGCGCACCCGCTGTTCGAAAGTGCCGCTGAGCAGCGCGAGCGGCCCATGGGCGACGTCTGGCCCGCACACAACGAGGGCAGCTTTCATGGGATACTCCTGCGTTGCCCTTGCCCCTGGTCCCTTGTCTTCAGGGCAAGTGCCTCTTGAGCCGCCCGGGCGATGAAGGTCGGGCTGACACTGCTCAAGCCGCATCTGATTCAGGCCGGCGTCCCCGCGGCGGGCAAGGTCGTCCTGGGGACGGTCAAGGGTGATCTGCATGACATCGGCAAGAGCCTGGTGGGCATGATACTCGAGGGTGCCGGGTTCGAGGTGATTAACCTCGGCACGGATGTCGGGCCGGAGAAGTTCGGCGAGGCCGTGCGGATGAACAAGCCGCAGCTGGTGGGGATGTCGGCGCTGCTGACGACCACGATGCAGAACATGAAGGCGACGCTGGAGGCGTTGGAGGACCTGGGCGTGCGCTCCCAGGTTAAGGTGATGGTTGGTGGAGCGCCGTTGACCGCCGCTTTCGCCAAGGAGATCGGCGCCGACGGGTACGCGGCGGACGCCAGCCGTGCAGTGGCGCTGACGAAGTCGCTGTTGTAGCGCGCAGAGTTGCGCGATTGCACCGAGGACGCGTGCGGGCAGCCAGAAACGGCTGCACGCTTCGGCGCCCTGAGGGTGTTGAATGGGGAGGGTGAGCGCCATGCAACCACGCATCGGATACATCGGCCTTGGCCTGATGGGCAAGCCGATCGCAAGCAACCTGCTGAAGGCCGGATACAAGCTAACCGTTCACTCCCGAAGCCGGCCGGCGGTGGATGAGCTTGCCGCGCTTGGAGCGCGTCCGGCCGATACGCCGCGGGCCGTTGCCGAGGCCAGTGACTTCGTCTTCACCAGCCTTCCCGATTCGCCGGACGTGGAGCAAGTTGTCCTTGGGCCCAAGGGTGTGCGGGAGGGGTGCCGACCGGGAATGGCCTTCGTCGACAACAGCACCATCAAGCCCGAGACAGCTCGAGCGATCGCTGCAGAACTGGCGGCGATCGGCGTTCAAGCCCTCGACGCTCCGGTCTCCGGAGGCGACGTGGGCGCCAAGGCGGCGACGCTGGCGATCATGGTCGGAGGGCCGAAGGAGGCGTTCGAGCGCGTGCTTCCGGTCCTGCAGGCGATGGGCAAGACCATCACGCATGTCGGGGAGAGCGGCGCCGGCCAGGTGGCCAAGGCGTGCAACCAGATCATGGCCGCAGCCACGATGGTGGCGATGTCCGAGCTCCTGCTCCTGGCGCGCAAGGCCGGCGTAGACCCGCAGCGCGTGGTGGAGGCGATCCGCGGTGGCGCGGCCCAGTGCTGGACGCTGGACGTCAAACCGCCGCGCCTGTTTGCCGGAGAGCGCCGGCCGGGATTCAAGGCATCCATGATGCACAAGGATCTGGCGATCATCCTTGAAACGGCCCGGACGTTCGGCATGCCGCTTCCGATGTCAGCCCTGAATCTCCAGCTATACGAATCGATGCTCCAGATGGGGATGGGCGATTTGGACAACTCGGCCGTCATCGGCGTCTATGAGGCGTTGGGGGCAACGGCGCTGCTGGGAGGCTGACCGCGGCACAATCAGGACCCTCGGCGGCGTCAGCGTTTCGATGGGTGGGGGCGAAGCATCCGGATAGCTGCCCCGATGCTTGGTCCCCGCAGGTTCTCCCATTACATTCGCCGCTATCGCCCAAATTCTGACAGCGCGATGTCGGCCGGGCGTCATGTCGCTGGCCGGAACGAGCCTGATCGAGCCGCTATGCTGTTCGTGCGGACCGATTGCCACTCCCTCCGGGAGATGGCAAGCGTGTGCGGGGACAAAGGGTCCGCACGGAGGGGAGCATGCGTCACGGGAACGGTTGTTGCGGGGGTTGCTGTCTGCCGATCGTGCTGCTCACGCTGCTGGTGACCTGCGCCTGCTTGGCCTCGCCGCTGTTCGTCTTCATTCACTGAAGGTGCGGGGCGTCGAGTCCCTACGCGCACAACCGCCCAGGAAACGAAGTGCCACCACCCAGGATGATCGGGTGGTGGCACTTCGTTTCATCATCGTAGGTCGCTCAGGGAAGCGCGTCGCCCATCGCTTCATGACCGAGGACCCATTCCTGCCGGTAATCCGGCACCCGCTCTCCGGTCGCCTGCTCGAAGGCCCGCTGCAGCCGGACGTGCTCGAAGAGCAGATCCGTCAGCAGGCGCATGCGGCGCCGTTCTTCGGGGAACACGTAGTTGTGCGTGTCGAAAACGATGCGCAGCAGACGCGGCCGCTCAGGGAGGTTGTAGGAGTGGCCCTCGGGTTCGTCCAGGTGGATGTTGAGCAGATTCACCGGGGCTTCGTCCATGCAGATGACGAACAGGGCGGGGTCGTAGAAGGTCCCGCCGCCATCGCAGTACTCCTGCCCGTTGAGTGCTGTCGGGTGGATGTAGGTGTTCATGCTCCAGCCGGCGATCAGGGCGCGCACGATCGGCGTATTGACCGGCGTCCATGTCCGTCCGGCGAACAGCATCCTGCGCTGTGGCTGGCTCGGCCCCAAGAAATCCGTGAAACCGTCGCGGCGCGCTGCCGCCACCGTCAAGGGCAGGTCGAGGGCGTCAAAGGTGAGCGTCTCAGGGTGCTCGACGCCCGTGTAGGCGCGCAGCCGGTCGATGAAGAATCCTTCCATCGGCCCGAGGTTCGCCCAGCCCTTCCAGAAGCGGCTCGGATTCAGGTTGATTGCGCCGACCCACTTCGGTTCGACTGAGGCGACGAACGTCTCCAGGTCGCTCAGCGCGTCGAGTGCCGCCGGCTTGTAGAGATCCGGGCGGCGCGCGGCGGCCAGCTGGATGGCGTGGAAGAACCCGTTGAGAACGCCGGCCGAGACGCCGTAGACCTGGCGCACGCCTCCTCCGCCGCGCGCGAATCCTTCATCGACGAGCCTGGTCGTCACTAGACCCGCCAGAATCCCTGAGAACCCTCCGGCCCCGTAGATCACGTTGGCCGGATGGCTGAAGTCGAACGTCTCCAGCTGACCGTCGAGCAATGCGCGGAAGCGCGTCATCAGCGCATCCTTGTTCTGCGCCGACTGCCGCATGTTGGTGAAAGCCTCCGTGCTGCCGATGTACGGCAGGTCGACGTGGCCCACCAGCGGCGTGTCGACGGTCTGGGTCGCGCGGCCGAGCTCCGCGACGCGCCGCTTCAACTCCCGGTGCCGTGCGAGCAGGTCAAGGTAGTGGGATGCAAGGAGCGTCTGATTGCGCTCGTTGCACGAGTGCATGATGAAGGAGGAGGTGATCCAGTTCACGGCCCAAGGGCGGATGGGAGCGTGGGGGTGAGTGCGGACGATGGGACGCGGATGGCTGTCCTCGAGATCGGCGACGATCGCGCCGGCGTCGACGATCGCGGGACGCGCGTCGCGCAGCCACTGTCCATTGCCATCTCGAGAGCGCACCCAAACAGGTTCGGTCGAGAGCAGCGTGCTCAGCGCGGCCACCAATGCCTCTGTGATCGGCGCATCACGCGGAGGTCCGACGCGGACAGCATGGTACTGAAACTGCAGCTGGTCGTCCTCCGGGCCCAGGAGCGTGAAGGTGCCGTCGGGGTCGATCGCGCATAGGTAGAGCGGGATGCCGAGGCTGGAGAGCCACGCGTCGGCTGGCGCGCCGTAGGCGCGCAATCGAGCATCAACCCAGGCGCGCAGCGGCCTCAGGTTGAAGGGCCCGTACCAGGGATTGAGGTTCCGCGCGCGCAGCGCCCGACTCGGAGCCGCCTTCAGGAAGACGCGGAAGTCCTCCACAGCCCCGGAGGCCGCGCCCCAGCGATCGGGATTCACTTGCGATGCCCATCGCAGCCCGGCCGCCAGTGCGAGGAACGCACCCCCACTCACGCCATAAATGCGCCCGGGGGTCTGTCCGGCGCGTTGTGGATCGGCGGCCAGCTTGAACTCGGCGAGCAGACAGCCCACATCGCCGAGCTTCGCTGCCTGATAGATCACACTCGGCGGGCCCGAGGGATCCAGATGGATCATGCGAACCTCCCGGTCAGGCCGACGGCACGGTCCGGCGCTGCCGCGCTCCTACAATCACCCAGCCTGTCACGGTCATTCGTCCACACCGGTCACGCGATGGCGGCGCGTCTTGGACTGCCCGCGCCTGCGCTTGGTTTCCAGGCGCTTTGCACGCGAGGCCGAGGTGGGCCTGGTCGCCGTGCGCGGCGTCGGCGGAACGGCCGCGCGGCGCAGAAGCTCCTCCAGTCGATCCATCGCCTCGCGCCGGTTGCCCGACTGGGTTCGCTGCGAACGCGCTGTCAGAGTCAGGACGCCGTCTGCGCTCAATCGACCGCCGGCGATTCGCCGCAGGCGCGCAAACACATCGTCCGGCAGGTGGGTGCGCGCGTCATAGCGCAGCTGGGCAGCAGAAGAGACCTTGTTCACGTTCTGCCCGCCCGGCCCGGCGGCGCGCACGAAACGCCACTCAATGTGCGCCTCGTCGAGTACGACGGCTGGGCGGATTCGAATGCGGCGGGGGTGGTGTGAAGCGGGCATGGACTACGACGCCATCCCGTACCCCGCCAGCCACTGCTGGACATCGGGCGACATCCAGACCAGCGTTCCGATGACGGCGACCAGGGCGATCAGGACTAGTACAACTGCCAGCACGGCGATCACGCGGCCCCATGTCATCCGGGTGGCCGCCTTGATCGCCATCAACTGCAGTCCGAGGGAGTACAGAGCGAGCGGCAGTGTCAGGCACTGGACCACCGGGATCATCCCCAGTAGCGTTGAGAGCAGCGTCAGCGGCGCGAGGTAAGCGGCGTGAGCGTAGACCAGTTCGGTGTAGCTGCCCTGGCTGCCAAGGGCGCTGGCGATGAAGTGGAGCAGGGCGAAGCTGATGAGGTATGTGGCGAGGAAGCCCGCCGCCATGAACGGCGTGCAGGCCAGTGAGAAGATGAGCAGGAACGTCGGCGTGGCCTGGAATCCCTGCGGCCCGGTTGCACCTGCCTCGCGGATCACATTGACCAGCGTGCTTGGAAACACGGTGGCCTGAAGCATGATGCCCAGCAGATAGGAGAGGAGTGAGGCCGTGAAGAGCCAGGCTGCGGCGCGGCGCAGGCTGAGGCGCGGGTCGAGCAGCAGGTCGGTGTACGTCGCAACCGAGGGCTGAGTGAGGGCGGCGCGCCAGGCGCCGAGCCACGAGAACGTGGGCATCGCTTCCGCCGGCTGGGCCGAAGGTGGCAGTTCAGTCATCTCACCAAACACAGAAGGCAGGACATGGGGGGATTGTAGACTCGCCCTCGTGTGGGGGGAAACACGAACGCAAAAGACGTTTGACTCGCGATGCCTCGGGACGACAGCGATCGTCGGCCAGAAGGGAAAGGCCGTCCCGATGGACGGCCCTCGAGTCGGGGCGGGCGGATTTGAACCGCCGACCCCCTGCACCCCATGCAGGTGCGCTAGCCGGACTGCGCCACGCCCCGGATGACCTGCGCATTATAGCCCAGCGCGTAGGGGCCGACAAGGATGAGAGCGTTACGCGATCTCCTGGGCGCGGCCGTGCATCAGTCGTCTCCACTCATCTCG
>JAPLGR010000719.1 GCA_026390045.1 Chloroflexota bacterium
CAGCGATCCGCATGCGCTCACGGACACTACCCGCTCGATCCCCAGCGCCTTGAGAGCGTAGATGTTGGCGCGGTAGTTGACTTCGGCAGGCGAAATCGTGTGTCCGATGCCGTGTCGTGCTAGGAAGGCGACCGTCTTGCCCCCCAGGTCACCGATGATCACCGGTGAGCTCGGCGAACCGAATGGCGTCTCTACGGTGCGCCGCTCGACCGACTGAAGGCCCTCCAACTCGTAGAGGCCCGAGCCGCCAATCACTCCCAGGATCGGTTTGCGTTCCATGGATTGAGCTCCTCACCCCGCGCGAGGTCTTCCCTATCCCTGATCCCGCGCGGCGTCACACAGCCGTTGAACTCTCTGCGGAAGGAGGGCCCTCAGGAACCCCGCCCGCTCGCAGTCCGAACATCACCTCGCCTACCTGCAGATCATCGCCATAGGTGATCACCATCGGCCCTTCAACTGCAATCCCATTGACGCGGGTCCCGTTGCGCGAACCGAGGTCTTCAAGGATCCACTGCACCGACCGGAAGGCAATGCGCGCGTGGTGGAATGAGACCGTCACGTCATCGACTCGGATGGTGTTGTCGGCAGCGCGCCCCAGCAAGTTGATTTCGACCAGCGGGATCGGCGCCTGCGCCCCAGCCCTCTCGTCCAATCCAGTGAGATGGGCGCCCGGTACAGGCGTTGTGCTTCCGCCGGAGCCCGGAGTGCGCAGATCGCGCCACAGGATGATCAGCGCCGCCGCTAGGAAAACGTACAGACAGATCGCCAGAGCAATACGAACGATCAGAAGCACCACTGCCGGGGTCATTCGTCCTCGGGGTGCGGGGGTCGGCCGACATGAGTCTGCTGGTCACCAGCCGGCCTGGGCGGAAACGGAGGCGAGTAGGCGGGCGTTGAGTCCGGCGGCCCGCCGAGATCCTCGCCGTACACCAGGGACGAAGCGCCGATCCGAATCACGTCTCCCGATCGAAGCACATGTTGCTGCGCCCGTCGCCCGTTGACCTGCGTTCCCGCTGTAGAACCGAGGTCAAACAGGACAAACCGTCCATCGCGGACGCGGAGCTGAGCATGTGTGCGTGAGACATGCGGATCTTCGAGGATGATCTGGTTGTCGAGACGGCGCCCGATGTTTACCACAGGCCGGTCCAGCGGGTAGTGTTTGCCACCGTCGATGATCAAGAATGCGCCTGAGGGCACATGGCCCGGTTCGGTCCGCGACTCCCGCGGCATGCCCTGCGTGAATTCCAGGGGGCGGGAGCGATGCCACGCAACTACGCGGACATCCCAACGGGCCAGCGTGGGGTCCGCCGCCAGCGCGACCTCGGGCCCTGATGCCATCACATAACCGTGCGCGCGAGCAGCCTCCGCAAGCCCTTGCGAGAGTTCGTCGCGCAGGTCGGGCGCCTGCGAGAGCAGCGTGTCCACGTCATCCGGGTGCAGCGTCAGGGCGTATTGGTCCGGAGCAAAGCCCTTGCCCCGGTCATCCCAGCGCAGGCCGTCCTCCATGGTCCGCGCAAGTTGGCCGGCGATGACGGGCGTCGAGAAGCGGCTGCCCAACAGGCGCGGCAACGCGCGTTCAACCAGCGCTTCCAGTTGCCGTTCCAGGGACTCGAGCGGAGTGGCCACGACCGGATTATACGCGCCCCGGGACATGCTCTCGGCCTGAGGTGAATCGACTGCTAACCCGGCCAAAGGGGGACCGGCTGATCCCCTCCCTGCCTACGCCAGAGAGAAAGGGCACCGCGTCCTGCAGTGCGCGGTACGTCCTGAGGACTTCCATCGCGGCTGTGTGGATCAGGACGACGTCTTCTTCTTGTCTTCGGGCTTCTTGGGCAGCTCCCTGGTGGGAGCGCGCATGTCTTGCGCGAAGCGCAGGTTGAGGGGCGTAATCCGCTCCCGGTCGGAGGGTTGCGCGAATGGCGGCGCGTAGGGGGGCGTGGATTCCGGCGGACCGGAAGGATCCTGCCCGTAGATCAACTCGATCCCGGCGATGTTGATCACGTCCCCCGGCTTGAGGGTGTGCTGCCGGATGACGCTCCCGTTCACCCGCGTGCCTCCCGTCGAGTTGAGGTCGACCAAGACGAACTTGCCGCGCTGAGAACGCAGCTGCGCGTGGGTACGCGAGATGTAAGGCACCAGGGGGAGGCTCATCCGTTGGCTCCGCCGGCGTATCCATCAAGGCCGAGAAGGTCAAAGGATCCCGGCTGTGCCACGAGATGGCACGGATCTCCCGCGAAGACAGCGTCGGGTCGCTGGCCAGCGTGACGTGCGGCGGGTGGATCAGGGTCATGCCGTGCTGGGCCAGGACGTCGGCCAGGCCGTTCGCCAGGCTTGCCTGCGCTTGCGGCAACTGGCTGGCGAAGAGGGCGATCTGGCCGGGGTGGAAGGTAAGGGTGAATTGGTCCGGCGAGAACGTGCGCCCCCGATCGTCATTGCGCGCCCCGCGCGTGATCTCTTGCGCCAGCCGACGCCCAACGTCGCCCAGCGCATCCCGGTCAATGACCAGCTTGCCTAGCGCCTCCGTGAGGGTGGCGCAGATGCCTTCTTCCAGCTCTGACGGGTCCATGGGTACCTTGACAGTCGATTATACGCTACTGGTCGTACCGTTCAACAGGACCTTGGGCTATACTGACCGCGTGCCATCCAGTGGCTTTGTGGACCTTGATCACACCGCCGACTGGGCCATTCGCGTGCAGGGAGCGGACCTCCCAGACCTGTGCGTACAGGCCGCGGCGGGCATGCTCAGCCTTGCGAACCCCTCACCCCTCCCCAACCGCCCGGGGTTGCACAGACGAATCCGCTTCCAAGCGGCTGACCGGGAGAGCCTCCTCGTTCGCTGGCTGGAGGAACTGCACTTCATGCTCGAGACGCGAAGCCAAGTCCCGCAACGCATCCAGCTGAGCATCTCGCCGGACCTCGTGCTGGCAGCCGACCTTGTTGTTGGGCCCGTGGGGGTGCCGGAACGCGCGATCAAGGCCGTCACGTACCACGGATTGCAGGTGAAGGAGACCGCCAGCGGTCTGGAAGCGACCGTCGTGTTTGACATCTAGGCGGTGACGCCATGGTTCAGCGGGATGATCTGCATCGCCTTGGGCCTGTAAGCTGGGAGATCCGGACCAGCTTCCGGCAGGATATGCGCGTCCCCGTGCGGCTCTTCGCCGACGACGGCCTGCTCAACGCGTGCCTGGACGATCAATCGCTCACTCAGGCCGTGAATGCTTCCACGCTCCCCGGCCTGGCCGGTCACGTGGTCGTGATGCCGGACGTCCACCAGGGCTATGGCTTCCCGATCGGCGGCGTTGCCGCGTCTCGCGTCACCGATGGTGTCGTCTCGCCGGGCGCGATCGGTTACGACATCAACTGCGGCGTGCGATTGCTCTCGAGCCTGATCACGCTCGAGGAAGCGCGGCCACACCTGGCCGACCTGGCAAACGCGCTCTACGCGCACTGTCCTTCCGGCGTGGGGACCAAGGGCAGCGTGCCGCTCACCAGCAAGGAGCTCGACCGAGTGTGCCGGGAGGGTTCTGCCTGGGCTTTGCACCAGGGCTGGGCAAGCGCCGAGGACCTCGCCTGCACGGAGGAAGAGGGCTGCATCGATGGAGCCGACCCGTCCTGTGTCAGCCCCAGGGCGAAGGAGCGCGGCCGGCCGCAGCTGGGAACGCTCGGTGCGGGGAATCACTTTCTTGAAGTCGATGTCGTTGACGAGGTATTCGACCCGGCGGCAGCGCAGGCCATGGGCCTGCAGGCCGGCAATCTGGTGCTGCAGATCCACTGCGGCTCGCGCGGCTTCGGCCACCAGGTGTGTTCCGATTTCGTCGCCGAGCTCCAGCCAGCGGTACGGCGCTACGGCATCCAGCTACCGGACCGTGAGCTGGTATGCGCGCCGATCGACTCGCCCGAGGGCCGGCGCTACCTCGCCGCCATGGCTTGCGCCGCCAACTACGCGTTTGCCAATCGGCAGATCCTCGCCCATCACGCGCGCAACGCATTCGAGGAAGTTCTGCGCGGCCGCGTTCGCCGCTGGCAGCTGCACCAGGTGTACGACATCACCCACAACATGGGCAAGATCGAGGAGCACACCATCGCCGGCCGCTCCGAGCGCGTGTGCGTCCATCGCAAGGGCGCCACTCGCGCCTTCGGCCCGGGCCATGCCTCCCTGCCGCCTGCCTATCGCTCCATCGGACAGCCTGTGCTGGTCCCCGGCAGCATGGGCACCGCCTCGTGGGTGCTGGTGGGATCCAGCGAGAGCATGAACCTGTCCTTCGGATCATGCTGCCACGGCGCCGGGCGTGTGATGAGCCGCCACGAGGCGAAGCGATCCGTTCGCGGGGATCACCTGCGCCAGGACCTGGAGGAGCACGGTGTGCACGTGCGCGCCGGCTCGCTCTCCGGA
>JAPLGR010000268.1 GCA_026390045.1 Chloroflexota bacterium
GATCGTGGTGGAGTACGTGACCATGGTCAACCAGCGCGGTGAGGTGGTCCAGGAAGGGGAGCACGGCTTGATGGTGTACCGGCGACCCGCCGCCTGAGAAACTGTGACCGCGAACGCTTATATCTCTACCCACACGAAAGGCGGCGCAGCCGAGAATCCTTTCTGGTAGTTATGCCCCGCGTTGTCAAGCCAGCTACAAGCAGGCCGCAGGCTGGACCACGCGGGAGGAGAGGGTCCAATGGGTGCACTAGACGGCGTTCATGTGTTGGATTTTACGCAAGTCATTATGGGGCCGGCATGCACGCAAGTCCTAGCCGATCATGGTGCTGACGTTATCAAGATTGAGCGCCCAGGCGAAGGCGATTTGGCACGTGCCTTCGGACCATGGCATCGTGGTGAGAGCTTGGCGTACGCCAGCCTGAACCGAGGCAAGCGCAGCGTCGCCGTGAATATTAAGGCGCCGGAGGGGAAAGCCGTTATTGAGCGCCTCCTGTCGAAAATGGATGTGTTGGTTCACAACTTCCGTCCCGGGGTGATGGAGCGGCTCGGGCTGGACTATTCCACGACAGCGCGTCGGTATCCCAAACTCATCTACGCTACGGGTTCGGGTTTTGGGACACGCGGTCCTTATGCCGAGCGAGGGAAGGGCGGGCATGAGTCGCTGGCTCAGGCGCTTAGCGGGCTGTTGGCCAAGTGCTCCGGCTCCGAGGGCCCGACCCGTCGCCTGCCGGTGGCAGTCGCCGACTTCACCGCGGGTATGCTCCTAGCGCAGGCGATTCTGCTCGCGCTCATCGCTCGCGAGCGGA
The DNA here is from genome assembly GCA_026390045.1 of Chloroflexota bacterium. Classification (GTDB taxonomy): domain Bacteria; phylum Chloroflexota; class Anaerolineae; order Anaerolineales; family E44-bin32; genus DYJB01. The sequence continues at coordinate 807 of JAPLGR010000268.1, forward strand.
CTGGCCGCGGTCAGTTTGTGGAGACGTCGCTACTGGATGGTCTGATGGCAATGCAGGCCTGGGAAACGAGCGCCCTGCTGAACACGTTAGACCAGAAGCCGGTCGACCATGCGGCTAACCCATTGGACGGCGCGGTGTACCGCACACTCGATGGTCATTTGATGGTCACGGCCTTATTTCGCGCGAACGCGCTAGAAGGCTTGTGTGTCGCCCTTGGGATCGAAAACCTCTCTACCGACCCGAGGTTCGCCACATTAGAGGCACTGGTGGCGAATGCTGATACCTTGCGCGCTCGACTGGAGCCAGTTCTTGCCACTCGCCCGACAGCCGAGTGGATCCCGAAGTTGGAGGCCCACGATATCCTCTGTGCGGCGGTGCGAAGCACAGCAGAGGCCCTCTGTGATCCTCAGCTGATCGCCAATCGACTTATCATCGAGACGGAGGATCCTCATCGGGGGAAGCTGCGACACATTGGGACGCCCTTGCGGTTGCAGGGGACGCCCCCTGCGCCGTCGGCCGTGGCTCCGATCCTGGGTGAGCACACCGACGAAGTACTCAAGGAGCACGGATTCACGGCCGATGAAATAGCGATGCTCCGGGCCCGTAAGATCATTGGATCTGATCCGCCCGCGTGACGTTGTCGGTGGCGGTCGCGGCCACGGAGTAGGAGTACCAGACCCCGTAGATCACCACCAGGGTGACGAAGGTGATGGCCACGATGATCCAGCTCAGTCTCTCCTGCCTGCCTGACACCTGCTGTTGTGCCATCACACCTCTCGCTTCATTGGTCATTTCGCAAAGGCGCTGGGTTGGGCCGGCGCGGCGCAACCAGCCAGAGCAGGGCGCAGGAGAGGCAGATCAGGCCGAGGGCGCCCCACATGGCCGCCGCGTAGCTTCCGGTGAGATCGAAGACCTTGCCGCCCGCCCAGGCGCCGGCCGCCGTGCCCAGGCCCAGGGAGATGTGGATGGTGCCGAAGATCGTCGAGAACTCGGGGCCCCCGAAGAGATCGTTGGAGGCGGCGGGAGCGAGGGGGGCGGTGATGGCATAGCCGAGTCCCAGCAGGATGGCATAGGCGTACGGCAGCGCCGTCGCAGGATAGGTGCCGGCCAGGACGAGGAAGCCGAGGCTCAGCGCGAAGCTGAGCGATGCGAGCGTGTAGACGAGTTCTCGCAGGGTGCGATCCATCAGGTACCCCCACCCCACCTTCCCCGCGATGCTGGTCAACCCGACAATTCCCCCGATCGTAGCCGCCGCCATGGCGGGCACGCCGTGGTCCACCAGATAGGCGACCTGGTGGATCATGAGCAGTGTGATCGCGCTGTTGTTCGTGAACAGGACGATCCCCAGCGCCCAGAAGCGCCAGGACCAGACGGCCTGCGCCAACGTCCAGTACGTAAGACATCCCTGCGGGGCGCCGACTTCCGAGGCCGGTTGGGCTTGGACGGGGAAAGCGGGCTTCGGAGGCTCTCTCAGCAGCCAGATGGTGGCGGGCAGGATCCATCCGACCACGACTGCGGCAAACACCCGGAAGGCCCAGCGCCAGTCGTACCAGTCGATCAGAAGCTGGGCCAACGGGATCAGACCGAAGATGCCCACCCCGATCCCGCCTGCGGCGATACCGACGGCCGTGCCTACGTGGGCCGGGAACCAGCCGCGGATCAGGATCACCAGCG
>JAPLGR010000055.1 GCA_026390045.1 Chloroflexota bacterium
GCTGGACCGCTGCCTGATCGCCGGACACGTCCTCTGGTTCTATGTATGGAAGCTTCTCGCCCCGCTCAACCTCACCTTTATCTACCCCCGCTGGAGCATTAGCGCCGCCGATCCCGTCCAATACCTCTTCCCGCTCGCCGCCGCCGCGACGCTCGCGACCCTCTGGCTCAGCCGCCGCGCCATCGGAAGAAAGCCCCTTGCGGCAGCCCTGTTCTTCGCACTCACCCTCGCTCCGGCCCTCGGTTTTTTCAACGTCTATCCCATGCGGTATTCCTTTGTGGCGGACCACTTTCAGTACCTCGCCAGCATCGGCCCCATCGCGCTCCTCGCGGGCCTGGCCGCGCTCGCGGGCCGGCGCCTTTCCGCTGGGCCGCGCCGCGCCGGCCAAGTCCTCGTTGTGGCGGTCGTGGCGCTGCTGGCCGCGCTCACGTTTCTGCAGGCGCGCGTTTACCGGAACGTCGAGACGCTCTGGCGCGACACCATCGCCAAGAACCCGGCCTGCTGGATGGCGCTGAACAACCTCGCCAACGAGGTCAAGGAGCAGGGCAAGATCCAGGAGGCGATGGCGCTGTATCGCCGGGCCATCGAGGTTAAGCCCGACTACGATCAGGCCCACGCCAACCTGGCGGGGATCCTCGTGGACCTGGGCGATCTGGACGGCGCCATTGCGCATTGCGAGGCGTCGCTCCGCGCGGACCCCGACTATGTGGTGGCCCACAACAACCTGGGCGCCGCGCTGGAGAAGAAGGGCCGCCTCGAAGAGGCCATCGCGCACTACCGGAAAGCACTCGACATCAGCCCCGGCTACACCAAGGCCAGGGAAAACCTGGACAACGCTCTGACCCGGCGGAGGAGAATCGAGGAGACCCTGCGCGGGTTCGCCGAGAAGACCGCCAAGGACCCCGCCGACCTCGCCGCGTGGACCGAATGGGGTTCCCTCCTGTTCAGTCTGAACCGGTTTGACGAAGCTGCGGACCGTTTTGGCCAGGCGTTACGCGTCAACCCCGCCCACACCGCCGCGCTCAGCGGCCTCGGCATGGCGCTTTTCGCGCAGGGACAGAGGCGGTGGGAGGAAGCCCTCCAGCAATTCCGGCGCGCCGCTGAATCCGCCCCCCAAGACGCCCAGGTCCACTACCTCCTTGCCCAAATGCTCGACCGCGTCGGACAAGCCAACGAAGCCATTGCAGCCTACGAGCAGACCCTCCGGATCAGCCCCAGTCACCTCGGGGCACACAACGACCTCGGCACCCTTCTAGCCACCCAGGGCCGGCTGGAGGAAGCGATCGGGCATTTGGAAGAGGCGCTCCGGATTGACCCGCAAGACAAGCAGGCTCAACACAATATCGCCCGCGCGCGAGCGGATCTCAAACTCCGCTCAAAGAACACCCAGGCTCCAAAATAAAGACCGACGCGGCGATTGGGCACATCTTGATGAAGCTGCCAAATCCAAGCGCTGGATAAAGTAGCGCGGGCGTCTCGCCTGCGAACCTGTTCGTAGTGCGGGCTTTAGCCAGTCTAAGTTTGTAGTGCGGGCTTTAG
>JAPLGR010000087.1 GCA_026390045.1 Chloroflexota bacterium
GGGTCTTCGTTGGCGCCTGCCGCCGCTCTGGCTGGTCTTCGTCAGCTGCTTTCTGGGCGGTCGCGTGTCGGCAGGAACCGATACCGCCCGGAGCCAGGCTGACCCTCGGTTCGGATGGGATGGAATCCGGTGCGCTCGAGCACGCGAACCGATAGGTGATTGTCGACTGTGGTCTCCGCCTCAACGCAGCGCACGCCCGGCTGCGCGCATGCCCACTGGACAAGCGCCTCGACCATCTCCGTTGCGAAGCCGTGGCGCTGGTGCGCCGGCAGCACCGAGGACCCGATCTCGGCCATGCCGCTGGCGTCGGGCGGCCCCTTGAACCCCACGCTGCCGAACAGAACCGGCGCAGCTTCATCCAGGCGAATGGCATACCAGCCGAGCCACCCTGTCCAATCCGGGTGTGCCGCGTGCCATTGGGCGAACAGCGGCAGCGCATCTCGCAGCGATTCGGGCGGCCAGTCCTTTGGAACGCGCGCGCCGATCAGATCCGCGAGCCGCGAGGAATCCTCAAGCTCAATCTTCACCGACTCGGCGGTCGACGCCAGCAGCCTGAGTCGCCGACTTCGGATCTCCAATCCGTCTCCCCTATTCGAGGTGTCAGGCCGCGTGTGCCAGGCCGCGTCCCGCATTGTTCAATAGAGGAAGGGCACAAGCCGCCACGTCCGCCGGCAGTAGGTCTCCCAACGCTCGCCGAACTCCTGATGCATGAGCTTCTCTTCGTCCGCGATTCGCCAGGCGAACAGGCCGGTCAGGAGAAGCGGAATTGCGATGCCGATCCAGGATCCAAAGGCTAATCCGGCGCCCGCGGGAAAGACGATCAAGCCCAGATACATGGGATGACGCACCCAGCGGTAGGGACCTTCTGTGATGAACTGGTGATCCTCCTGGATGGTCACCTCCGCGCTGTGCTGCTTGCCCAGCGTTGCGAAGGACCAGTAGACCCAAGCAAGAGCGAGCACGTAGATCAGCACACCCAGGAACCGAAGCCACATTGCATCCTGGATGACCATCCAGTTCCGCCGATCGCTGTAGCCGGAGATGAGCAGCGCTGCCAACCAGACGAGCCTCGAAGCGATGGGGACCAGGCTCTGGCGGGCGACCCGCTTGGATGCCTGACCCTCGCGCTTGCCGGGCGCGTAGGAGAAGGGCAGCAGGCAGAAGCCGATGCCAAGGACCAGTGACTGGAGTACGCAGGCTGCTGTATACGCCAGGCGCGCCGGACTGGAGAGGAAACCCCTCCAGTCTGCGATCCCCCATCCCAGGAGTGGGACGCCAAGCGCAAACGCAAGCACGGCAAGTGCCAGCCCGAGTGCGATGAGATACTTCACGCTCGCCTTCCCTCCGGCTCGTGCGCAGGACTGCACGGGCATGATGGCGTGCGTACTGCCTGCGATCAGGCGAATCTGATCTGCCTGGCGTTCTGCAGCTTGGCGCCCGCCGAGGAGATCTCGCTGTTCCACTTCTCAATCAGCGCCTTGGCATCCTTGCTGTAGCTGCTGTGTCTGTCTGCGACGAGCGTGATCCGATAGCCCCTGGCCAACCCGTCCAGGCAGCTGGCTCGAACGCAGCCATGCGTGACCAGGCCGCACAGGACCAGGTCCTTCTCGCCGTTCCTGGCGAGGGGCTGCTCTAGGTCGGTGTCCTCAAAGCAGCTGCCGTGCCTCTTCAAGATACGAACGTGCTTCTTCGGCAACTTAAGGAGCGGATGGATCTTCCAGCCCTCGGTGTTCTCCTTGAGGACGGTGTCGCTGCAGTGCTGCACGACAAAGACGCGGGCGCCCGCGGCGACGGCCTTCTTGATCAGCAGGTTCGTGTTCTCCAGCAGCTCCTGCTCCTTATAGATCTTCTGCTTCTTCTCGAACAGGGCCTTCTGCATGTCGATCACGATCAGCGCTTTCATCTCATGCGCCTGTGGTTTGGAGGCTGTTGCCCTCCTGCACCCCTCATCTCAGCCGCGCCCGTTTGTGAACCTAGGATCCGGCGTGCTTCGCGCGTTGCCCGCTGTCCCCGGGTCCCGGCTTCGCGGTGTGAGGATACTCTCGATCCGTGTGGGCTGGCGGACGCCGGCAACGCCGACCGGACCGAACCCGCGCGGCGGTCCGCCGAGAATTGTGGGGGCCGTCAGGTCGACACATCTCTTCTGGATTGGGGCCGCCATGAAGCCGGGGACGGGAGTGGCCTACAGGCCGTAGGTGGCAGCCAGATAGTCCACCAGAACCGTCTTCTCCTCACTGCTCAACTGCGCGCCCTTGCCGATCATTCTGGTGACCGTCGTATCCCACTCGGCGCTTGTCTTCCGGGCCTGCGTGATCCGGTCGGTGGTGTGGCAGACCGAGCAGCGTTCCTGCAGTAGCGTTGCGCCGTCTGCGGCCGCCGGCGCCGACGTCGCGGCCGGACTGGCCGCGTTGGACTTACAGCCGGCGAGTGCGGCCGCGACTGCAATCAGGAACACAACAACGATCACGGGGATAGCCTTTGAATGACGCTTCATTCTCGCCTCTCCTCTTCTTGGTAGGTTGGAGTGGAATTGATTCTAGTCGATCAACAGCCTGACGGCCTTCTGGTACAGGAAACCCCCCGCCTTGTGCATGACTAGGATGAAAGGCACGGTCAGAATGGCCGCAAGCAGGAAGTAGATCAACAGCCCTGACAGGTCAACTACTCCTTCGTGGATCAGTCTACCGCATAGGGCTAGCCCGTAGGGGATAACAACCAAGGCCGACGTGAGGACGGCGGGGACGTATCTGCGCAGGGCGAGAGTCTGACCCAGATGCATGAAGCCGTGTAGTAAGAACGCCCCACTCGCCAGGAGGAAGAAACCATGCGCCCTTCCTCAGCCAGGGCTCGCCCAGGATGATCTCCTCGAAGTCATGGATCATGAACACGATCGGGAACAACCAGATCAGAGTATGCGTGTCAACGACCATCGACTTTCAACCCTCAAGGAAACGCCGGCGTTCTGTGTGGCCGGCCGATCTGTGATTCTACGCCGGCGCCTGGCAACCCGCCGTGAAGGCCGAGACTCCCGGGACGGCTTTGATGCGTCGCGTGTCGCCTGACCCCCACGGCATCACAGCAGGTGGCGCCTTCGGCCGGGCGGCGTGCTCTCCGGCAGCCACCGTTCACATGGGTGCACGCGGTTCTCAGAGTTGCTTCCTGAAGTAGTAGCGCTGATGCCCCTCAGGAAAGTCCTGCAGAATGCCGAACACCTCGTAGCCGTTCCTCCTGTAGAGATCGGGAGCCTGGAAGCTGAACGTGTCCAGGTACGCGCCCTTTGCTCCGCGTTGCCGGGCCTCCTGCTCCGCCAGCGCGAGAAGGCGCTGCCCATGTCCCTGGCCACGATGCTCCTCCTTCACCCAGAGCA
>JAPLGR010000360.1 GCA_026390045.1 Chloroflexota bacterium
CAGGTTGGCGGGGAGCGAGTTGCCATTGTGCGATCATGGGACGACTGTGGCTCCGTGGCTCGGAGCACGTTCGGGATCTTCCCCCTTGATAGGGAGGGGACGGTTCGTAGGAGAGCATGAGGGTCTTTGCGCGGACGCCCATCGATTTGGCTGAGCAGAGGGTCCCTCGCGGTCGCGTCTACCTCATCCCCGAGCGCTGCAAAGGCTGCAAGCTTTGTGTCGTGCTCTGTCCCCGGAAAGTCCTACAGGAATCACGCGAGATCAACGCGAAAGGCTATCACTTCCCTGAGATTGTGCAGGGCAAGGGAGAGGAGTGCGTCCACTGCGAGTTCTGTGCCATGGTCTGTCCGGAATTCGCCATCTTCACTCTCGAGGTCCCGACGTGACCGCAGGGGCAGTTCTCAGCGGAAGCCACTTCATGCACGGTGATGACGCCTGCGCGGAAGGTGCGATCGCCGCAGGATGCCGCTTCTTTGCCGGCTATCCGATCACACCCTCGACCGAGATTGCGGAGCGATTGGCGCGTCGCCTACCGGAGGTTGGCGGTGTCTTCATTCAGATGGAGGATGAACTGGCAAGCATGGCGTGCATTCTTGGCGCCTCGGCTGCCGGTGTGCGCTCTATGACCGCGACTTCCGGACCGGGCTTCAGCCTGATGATGGAGAACATCGGCCTGGGGATGATGTTGGAGATCCCCTGTGTCGTGGTCGACGTTCAGCGTGGCTCTCCATCGACTGGGCTCCCGACGCTGCCCGGGCAGTCGGACGTGATGCAGGCCCGCTGGGGTTCCCACGGCGACTACGGCGTCGTGGCGTACTCGCCATGGTCTCCCCAGGAATTCTTCGATCTGACGGTCCACGCTTTCAATGTGGCGGACCGCTATCGCCTCCCGGTCTTCCTCATGGCTGACGAAGTCGTGGGCCACATGGTCGAGCGCGTGGTGATCCCTGCCTCGGAGCAAATCCCCGTCTGGGAGCGAAAGCGGCCCAGCAACCGGCCGGGGCCCGACTTCGAGCCCTTCCGGGTGATAGACGAGGATTTGGTCCCCCCCATGGCTCACGCCGGTGAGGGCTATCGGGTCCACTACACGGGGCTGACCCACGATGAGCGCGGCTATCCGATGATGAACGCCGAGACCCAGGGGAAACTGGTCCGCCGCCTGGTGGACAGTTTCGCTTTGGCCATTCCCGGAACGCGCCATCCGGCAAGCCGCCGAGCGTGTGGAGGCGTTTGTCGTGGCGGAGATGAACCTGGGGCAGATGGCCCTTGAGGTGGGGCGCCATGTGCCACAGCCGGTGCACGGGGTTCACCACGCCGGCGGCCGCATGATGCCGCCGGATCCGATCCTTGAGGTCATTCGTGATGTCGCTGCCGGTCGCCTCGATCGTCGACAAGCATCCTCTCGATGACCTGATCCGTGCCGACCGGATGCCGCACATCTGGTGTCCGGGGTGTGGGATCGGGATAGCCATGCGCTGCTACGCGCAGGCGGTGCTCGAGTCCGGCGTGGCGCGGCACCGTCACGTGGTCGTGTCGGGCATCGGTTGCTCCGGGCGTGTGGCCGGGTACATGAATCTCGACTCCTACCACACGACACACGGCCGGCCGATTCCCTTTGCCGTGGGCTTGAAACTGGCCAAGCCGGAGTTGAAGGTCACAGTCTTCAGCGGCGAGGGCGACCTCGCGGCGATCGGTGGAAACCATCTCATCCACGCCGCGCGCCGTAACATCGATCTCGCGGTCATCTGCACGAACAACTTCAACTATGGCATGACGGGTGGGCAGGTAGGGCCGACGACGCCCCTGGGTGCCCTGACGACGACCTCCCCCTACGGCAATCCAGAACCGCCCTTCAATCTGCCCTACCTCCTGGCCGCCGCCGGAGCCAACTTCGTCTCTCGTTGGACGGCCCTCCATGTGCGCCAGATCAAGCAGGACGTGCTGTATGCCTTCAGCAAGCCAGGTTTCTCTTTCATCGAGGTGCTGAGCCCGTGCCCCGTTGGCTTTGGCCGTCCCAATGGCATCGAAGAGGGGGTGGGGGAGATGGAGCTCTACCGCGAACGCTCCGTCCTTGCGGATGGCGTGCCGCTTGAGGAAATGAGGATCGACCTCCGGGAAGACCGGCCGATCTATGTCGGGCGCCTCATTGACCGAGACCAAGCACCATTCCGGCCCGTCCGGATGGAGACCTCCTCATGAGAAAGGACATCCGGTTGTCCGGCTTTGGCGGACAGGGCGTCGGCCTGGCTGGCTACATCCTTGGCAGCGCAGCTTCGCTGTATCAGGGCCTGGAAGCCGTCATGACGCAATCCTATGGACCAGAAGCCAGGGGCGGGGCCTCCAGCGCGGATGTCGTGATCGCGGATCGGCCCATCGACTACCCCTTCGTCGAAAAGGTGGACATCCTGGTGGCTCTCTCCCAGGAGGCCTACACCAGGTTCCGACCCGAGGCCAAAGCGGATGCCATGGTCATCATTGATGGGGGATTGGTGGTTCCTCTGGATGACGAGCGGCCGCTCCGAATCCCAGCCACACAATTGGCGGAAAGCCTGGGGCGGCGGATCGTCGCCAATGTGGTCATGCTGGGGTTCTTCACAGCGGTGACAGGACTGGTCGACCGCCAGGCCGTCGAGAAGGCCATCGAGACCTCTGTCCGTCCCAAGACCCTGCCACTCAATCTCCAAGCGTTTGCCCTGGGTTTCGAATACCGGTCGGCGAGAGAGTGCATCTGATGAGCGATTCCGTCCTGGTCATCGGCGGAGGCATCGCGGGCATCCAGGCTTCGCTCGATCTGGCCAATTCCGGGGCACGCGTCGTTCTGGTCGAGCGCGAGCCAACCATCGGCGGCGCCATGGCCGTCCTCGACAAGAACTTCCCCACGCTCGACTGCTCCATCTGCATCGAAGCCCCCAAGATG
>JAPLGR010000463.1 GCA_026390045.1 Chloroflexota bacterium
CTGCACAGAGAAACTATCGAGCATGAAGGTGAACCACCACCCCCAGTCGACCGGCGGCAATTCGCCCAGGAAAGCTGAGAGCCTAAGGAGGGCCTCAGGGTCGAGGCGCAGCATGCGGGCGATGTCACCAGGGATGCGGAAGGGAAAAAGCAAAGGCAGGACCAAGGCCGCGAGGACGCCAGCGCCCAGCAGCAACAGGAGGCCGCCGGCAGCCTTGCCTCGTGGCCTCGCAGACCGGAGTAGCAGGCCTGCGCTGAGAATCAAGGCCAGGACAAGCACCGGCAGCATCGCCCACGCGGTGCGTTTGGTCAGAGCCGCCAACAAGCACAAGAAGGCGCCGGCGAACCAAAGGCGCAAGTCCCCCCTGCGTTGTAGCCCCACGACAAGGACAAGGAGTGTGGCGGCCACCAAGGGGGGAGCGAGGTTGTCGTTGTTGTACGAGGCGCTGATGAAGGTGTAGGAAGGCCAAAGGGCGACCCACGCTGCGGCAGCCAGGCGCTTGAGCTCGGAGCCAGGGGCGATGAAGATGCGCGTCGCCAACAGGTAGGTGAGCCAGACAGTCAGAACATGCAACGCAACCGAAAACATCCGCAGGGCATAGAGCTGGGTGAGCACCGGCTGCGATCGCAGGCCCCAATAGATGGGCAGGGAAAGCAGATAGTACAGCGGAGGCTGTGGCGTGAAGTTCTTGCTCCCCAGTGGGGTCGCAATGGCACGGAACTCCGCCTCGGGCAGGGTCGGCAGCAGGCGGAAGCGGTTGTGCTGGAACAAGCGCATGGTGTCTGCAACTTCCCACTGCATGGCGGACGACCGATCCTCAGCCGAGAGGGTGAGGCTGCGCTTGGCGTCGATCAGTCTCAGGTACTCATAGTGCAGGTACTCATCAGGTGCCTGCCATGGGTGCGCCAGGGCGGCATACAGCACGCCATGGAAGAACGTGAAGACCAGGAGCCAGAACAGTGGGCGGCGGATCTGGCAGCTCACGCGATCTGCCTGATCGGGCGGACCCTATGCCACAGCGCGACCAGGCCGATCGCTGCCCAGATCAAGGCGAACACGTCGAGGGGAGTTCGGAATCGTGTCCCCGCGAAGAACGCCGCCGTGAGGAGGGCCTGGCTGACGAGAGCCAGGGCAAGCCAGCTGTGTTCGCGCCGTGAGGGTCCAAGCCGGGTGAGGCCGAGCACGGCCAACGGGAGACTCACCAGCCAACTGGCGATGAAGAGCATCTGGGCCAGACCCAGGGGGAGGGTGGCCTGGCTGTAGTTGCTGCCGATGTTGGGCCGGAAGAACAGGTAGTACACGAGCTTGAGCCCATACAAGCGTGCCGCACGCCAGGGCGCGGCCGTGACGGATTGCAGCCCGCGGGCATAGAAGAAACGATCGCGCTCGAACTCGGGCAGGGCGGCTGCCTGACGCACGAGGTCGGGGTCGATCTCCGTGGGGAAGACGTATTCGCCCGTGGCCTGAGGATTGTTGCCAATCCAGAAGTTGAGCCCGCCGTTTGTCGAGGAGACAGACCAAACGCCGAATGTGCGGGAGTTGTACGCTCCCCATGGAAGACACACCAGAGCCGCTCCCAGCAAGACGAGCAGCCCAAGCCCCAGTCGGCGCCGCAGGCTGGCGGCCACAGGATACCAGGCCAGCCACACGAGTGCCAGGGGAAGGAGCGCCAGCCAGGTCGACCGGGTGAGGCCGGCCGCGGCCAGGGCCGCGCCCCCGCCCAACGCGCTTGCCAGCGAAAGGCGCCGGCCAGCGAGCACCAGCAGCCACGAACCGATGACGAGAAAGAACGCCTCCAGCGTGACGGTGCTGATGGTCACGGCATAGGAGGCGAGCGGAGGATAGATGGCCGTCAGGAGTCCCGCCGTCAGGGCCTCTTCTTCCCGGGCGCGCAAGGATAGAGACAAGCCGTAGACCGCCACCACAGTGCCGAGCGAGAGCAGGATCTGGATGGCCTGCAGTGCCCAGGCCGCTCGGAGCCAGCCGGCGAATGCCAGGAGCAGCGGGTAGAGCGGAGGAATGAAGGCCGTCGGCTGCGCAGGGGCTAGCCCGTAGAAGTCCCACGCATAGCGGCCGGCCGTGAGCAGGCTGCGGGCGATCTCCTCGTACTCGTAGTTCCAGGGGACGCGAGCATCACCCACCACCCATGCGGCCGCAAGTCTGACGGCGAGGGCGAGGGCAACGATCAGGAGTAGCTGGAGGCGATTGGCCGGTGCTCGAGAGGCTAGACGACCCGTGATCACCTCAAGACGGACGGGAGATAGACCGAGTAGAAGTCGCTGATCATGATCAGCGGATCCTGGGTCAGGGTGATGGTAGGCGTAACGGGCACGTCGGTCCCGTACTTGTCAACGAGGCTCTCGACGTGAGCCGGCGGGTGAAACGTCTGGCTTCCGCTCGAAAGTCCCCAGAAGAGCCGCAGTTCGTGGCCGGTGGAGTAGTCGCGGAACAGATAGCCCTCTAGATTGCTGGCGCCCATCTCGGTGGAGGCTAGGGGGCGGACGTAGACCTGACCGGGGAGGACCCCTGCCAGGGTGGCGTAGGCTGATAGCGAGGGCTTTGGATCGTAGGGGGGGATCGCGGTGTCGGACGTCACGAGGCCGTGATGGATGAAGCTATCGCCCGTCGAGTTGTAGTCGTGCATGTTGTACCAGATTCCGATCTGGATGCCGGCCGCGGCTGCTCGGGCGAACTGCCGGATCACTTGTTGTGCCTGGGTGTCGGGGGTGCGAGGATCCCCGGGATAGATGCCCCCACTGCTGTCGCCCAATTCAGAAACCACCAAAGGCTTGACAACGCCATGGGCCGTCAGCATGTCGCGAATGGTCTTGGCCTTGCCCAGAAAACCCGGCAGTCCGGTCAGACCCTGCCAGTAGCTGTCGTAGTCCGGATAGTAGTGGTAGTTCATGACGTCGAAGGAATCCGCCGCATCGAGGGTCAGGATCTGATCCAGGAAGTCAGGGTTGAAGATGCCGCTGCTGAAGAAGTCGTCGGCGAGGCCCCCCAGAAGGACATACGCATCGGCGTCGATTGCCTTGATCTTCTGGTAGGCCGCCTGCAGCGTGCTCACGTAGCCGGGGACGTTGACCTCGTAGTCATCGAAGTAGTACTGCTCGAAGTAGTCGGCGGGATGATCGCCGAAGGCCGCGGCCTCAAAGTCGCCGCGGCAATCGGGGGACCCTGGCGCTCGGGTGAAGCTGACGACATCGGGCTCGTTGTAGACCGCCCAGTAGTCGACCCGGTCCTCGTAGCGATTGACGACGGCATCCACGTAGTCGACGAAATCGGAGAGCGGTGCATGGTTGACAGGGCCACGGTTGTAGTCCGCGGCCCAGCAGGGGTTGCCGCCCAAGGTGACCATGATGCTGTAGCCCTGGCCTACAGCTGTGTCGACGATGTGATCGTAGTATGTCCAGTCGTACGCGGCTGGGAGCTTCTTCTGGGCGGGTGTGTTCCCGGCCAGGGAGCGCCACTCAATGCCGAAGTGAATGAAGCGAGCGCCCGCGGCATGGACAGCCGTCCCGGCTGCGTCCAATGCCCCCGATGAGAGCAACTGAACCCCCAGCAGGTCCGGGAGGGATAGGCCCGGAATCTGCTCGGCCGGGCTCAAGCCGAGCGAGTGAACTGGTTCGGCCGCGAGAGCCACGGAGATTGCGCTTGCGCTCTGCGGCTGCAGGTTGGGTTCAGCAGCGCCCGGCGGACTCGAGCTCGCCAGGCTCCCGAGAGCCAGCAGGACCAGGACCAGTCGCGCAAGGAGTCGCTCTAGTGTTTGTGGTCGAAGAGTGTGCATATCCCCCCCCCAGTCCGAACTCTCAGGATGACCCGATTCGGGCTGATCCAGGGGACCGCAATCGCGCACCATATGGCAGGGGCGCTCGCGGTCATTCCCTGTAATCACCCCCCAGTGTCCTAATCATAGACACAGTGGGCACACACCGCAATGTTGCCATAGTACCCCCGCTGTGCTGACAAAGAAAGCGGATGGCTGCGACAGTTCGGTTCGAGGGGAACCCCCGGGCTGGGCGCGTGGAGTGTCCGCTGGCAAGCTCGGGGCAGGCGATGGTTGTGGTGAGCCACGAATCGACGAAAGAGGGAATCGCCGCAGGTCGAGGCCCCCTCGACACCCACTTGTTTGTCACCCGGGGGCGCCGGGCGCAAAGGCCGGCCATGCGCGACGCATTCCGGGGGCCTTGTGGCACGAAGGCGGTATGCCAGTGAGGGTATACTCGTCGGGAGCGCGCTGGGAATTGCCCGGAGGCTCCCTTGAAGCTGATCATCCAAATCCCCTCCTACAACGAGGCCGCCGCGCTCCCCGTGACGCTCAAGGAGCTTCCACGCCAACTCAAGGGGTTTGCCAGCGTAGAGATCCTGGTGGTGGATGATGGAAGTACCGACGGGACATCCGAGGTGGCTCGCTCTTGTGGTGCGGATCATGTGATTCGACTATTGCAGCATGTCGGACTCGCTGCCGCCTTCGCCACTGGCCTGGAAGCTTGCCTCGCACGTGGAGCGGATGTCATCGTGAACACGGACGCCGACAACCAGTACAGAGCGGAGGATATCCGGCTGCTTGTGGAGCCCATCCTGGCGGGACGAGCGGAGCTGGTGGTGGGGGATCGGGGGGTGGCTGTGCTGCCCGCCTTCTCGCCCACCAAACGTGCCCTGCAGCGCTTGGGCAGCTGCGTCACAGAGAAAGCCTCGGGCGTGAAGACTCCCGATGCGACGAGCGGGTTTCGTGCCCTGACCCGCGAGATGGCCCTGCGCACTATCGTCCTCAGTCAGCATTCCTACGCCATCGAAACGCTGATTCAGGCTGGTGCACGGCGCGTGGCAGTTGAGTACGTGCCCGTCCGCACCAATTCGAGCGCACGACCCTCGCGCCTGATCCGAAGCCTTTCGGACTACCTGATGAATTCGACGGCGACCATCCTGCGCGCCTACACGATGTACCGTCCGCTTCGAGTGTTCACCGGTTTGGGTGGGTTGCTGCTTGGGCTGGGCTTGGCGCTCAGTGTGCGCTTCCTGTGCTACTTCCTGGTGGGCCAGAGCGGGGGACATGTTCAATCCCTGATTCTGGCCGCCATCTTGCTGATCGTCGGCTTTCAAGTGCTGCTCATCGGCCTGCTGGCGGACTTGGTTGGGTTCAACCGCCGCATCCTGGAAGAAGTGCTCTACCGCTTACGCCGACTTGAGATGGGCCAGAACTCGCCGGCGCCAAGATCACCGCGTCGGGCGCCCGCGGCGGCGAGAACGCGGAAGGCCAAGTAGCCCGTGCGGCCTTCAGCTTCCTGTTCGTGCGTGCATTCCCGCAGCCGTTGATTGCCGGCGACGCGCGGGACGAGGCGCGAATCCCGATGACGGTCGAGGTGGCATTGCGCCCGCTCGGTCGACTGCGGAGAACGGATACGCCTGCTCATTCTGGCGTGGGTCATAATTGGCGGTGGTGGATTCCATCGCTGGCACGACGTGAGCCTGTATCGTTGGCAATGGTGTGTGGAGCAGGGTGCCCCTCCGAACCGAGCGCGCCGGACGACTCCAGTGCATCCGTACCTGGCACGGGTGACCTGCCCACCCTCAAGGCGACTTCGGCCTTCATGAAGGCTGGGCTTGGGTAGGTTAGCTCCGACGCGACAGAGGTGGACCGACCAGTATCCATCAGCCAATCGGCTTTGGGCGATGTGCGGTCGTGTACAATGAATCCGGGGTAACAAGTCCACGCTTGCTCAACCAGGGACGATAGGCATCGGAGGGGATGCCAATGCCTCACCATGCCTCTCTCCGTGACTTGGCAAAGCTCTGTCGCCTCTCAATGCGAAGGGCACGGTCAGAGTGTGACTACCTTCGGCTTCAGGAGCATCAAGGGCACCTCCTTGTAGAGTACCTTCGTTCACGTGGCGTGACGGTCGAGGGACTCCGGGTGATGGACCTTGGTGCAGGCGAGGGGGGTTACTCGACTGCATTGGCAAGAGCCGAGGCGAACGTGGTGGCTGTTGATCTCCACGCGGAGATAGTGGGTGGTCCTCACGATCGAGTTAGCGCAGATGCGGTCGCCCTGCCGTTCGAACACGAAGGCTTCGACTTGGTGGTCTGCGCAAGCCTCCTTGAGCACGTTTCAAGACCGCGCGAGGTTCTCCTCGAGATCGCACGCGTGCTCCGT
>JAPLGR010000690.1 GCA_026390045.1 Chloroflexota bacterium
AGGCGGGAGAAGTACGGCACCTGTCTGAGCACTGCGCCCAGCGCCTCGCCATCAGGAACCCCCGCGTCCCTCTGGGAAGTGAAGGACTGTGCCGCCTCCTGTGCGAAAGATCGGCCGCTCTGGATGAAGAATGGAATCCCACCGCCCACGACGCTGGCCGTCTGCTCCATTTGCGACTCGACCAGATCACGCGCGGCGGACTGAGCGAGCAACCAGTTGCCCAGAAGCAAGACGGCACCTGCCACGAGGCCAACTCCAGCAAAGGCCGTCAGCAAACGCGCGGCAAGCGATCGACTGTACGGTGCTCGAGTCAAACGCCTGGGGTGGATCCATGCGGACGGCACGACCGTCCGCAGCGCCTCGCAGATGACCCCGGCGCTCCCAAGCTCGAGGACAGAGGCCAGCATGCCGGGCAGCAACCAGGAGATCCCGTACTCGAGTGCGTCGTAGCCGCTGCCGCCTGCGTAGAAGGCGCGCTCAACGGAGCCCAAGATCGCGAGCAACACACCGGCAGACAAGCTCGTGAGCAGAGGGCTTCGCATTGCGCGACCCGACCACTCCACGTAGTTCTGCCGCAGGACGCGCGCAACCAGCGCGGCCACCAGGGCCGTATGCACCGGCGTGAGCAAGCTGTGAGTCACGAAACCCGCTCGGACGAAGCCGGTGACTAAACCAAGCAGCGCGGCCTCGGTGACGCCGGCCGCCCCTCCGGCCAGGAGCCAAGGTAGCGCGCCCAGCACCGAGAACAGCGCGGGCGGGGCGGCACCCGACTCGCCTGGGAGAGGCAGACCAGACACTGCCGAGAGGCGAAACACGAGTGTCTGGGAGGCCAGCGGGGCAATCAGCAGCAGGAATCCGAAGAGAACCGAGCGACCCCCGCCAGGGGATGCCGCACGCATGCGTTGGATCAGATCCTGGACGACCAGCGTCAGGGCTAGCAGGCCGGCTACCGCGAGCCAGACGTACCCTGAGGACCGGACGGGCAGTCCGAGTGCAAGGCTCGCGTCGAAGCCCCAAAGGTCGAAGAGCATCTCGTTGGTAGGGCGCGGGTGCAAGTTGCATTATAGCATCGCGTTTGCCGCTGGTGGTGCCCCGCTTGCCCATGCTCCTCCTTTATGCTAGACTGCGCGCGCTTGTCCAGACCGCGAGAGCGGACACGACCGCATGGCCGAGAAGATCCTGATCATTGATGACGATGTCGACACGCTCAAGCTGGTCGGCTTGATGCTTGAGCGCCAGGGCTACCGCATCGCGGTCGCCAGCAACGGCACGCTTGGGATCAGCCGCGCCGCCGTGGAGAAGCCGGATCTGATCCTGCTGGACGTGATGATGCCCGACCTCGACGGCTACGAGGTCACCCGCCGACTGCGCTCCGAGCCCGCCCTTGCCCATATCCCGATCATCATGTTCACGGCCAAGAGCATGGTGGACGACAAGGTGGCCGGCTTTGAGGCCGGGGTAGATGATTACCTGACCAAGCCGACGCATCCTGCCGAGTTGACGGCGCATGTCAAGGCAGTCTTGTCGCGCACCGCATCGGCCAAGGCGCCGCCTGAACCCAGCCGGGAGCGCGAACGCGCGCGGGTCGTCGCCTTCCTCGGAGCACGCGGTGGCGCGGGCACCTCCACGCTGGCGCTCAACACTGCGGTGGTACTTCATGGCAGCGGTCAGGATGTGATCCTGGCCGAATTCAATCCCGGGCGCGGAACGATCGCTCTTGACCTGAACCTCCCCAACCCGGTGGGGCTCAGTAATCTGCTGATCCGGTCGCTGAAGGACATCCATCTCCGGTCCATCGACGCAGAACTGATCGCACACCGCACCGGTGTGCGTCTGCTGCTTGCCTCCTCACGCCCCAAGGAGACGGAGCTCGAGCAGGCTGTCCCGCAGATGGAGGCGATCGTCAACCATCTGGCCGCCATGACCACGCTTGTCGTGCTCGATCTGGGATCGGGACTGCGACCGTATGTCGTTCCGCTGGGCAACCTCTCCGACCGGATCGTCCTGGTCAGCGAACCGATCTACCCCTCGAACACAATCGCGCGCAATCTGATCGACGAACTCGCCTCCAGCGGACTCGGGCGGCACAAGCTCAGCCTGGCCCTCATGACACGTGAGCGGACCAGCCTGATGATCCCGTGGCAGCAGATGGCGGCGGACCTCGGTATCGAGCTCGCCGGCCTCATCTCGCCTGCGCCCGAACAGGCGCACCAGGCTGCCCAGAACGGCGCGCCCCTCGTCCTTCTCCACCCGGACACGCTGGTGGGCGACCAGATTCGCAAGCTTGCCGGGCACATCGCCACCGAACTCCAGCTCGCCTGATCGGGTGTCCCGTCATGGCAGCCGCGCCATCGGTGACCTCACTCCAACGGGCCTCGGACCTGTTGCGGGCCGCCCGCCGGCCGGTCGCGCTGACGGGCGCCGGGATCTCCACGCCATCGGGCATCCCTGACTTTCGGTCCCAAGGCACCGGCCTGTGGGAACGGTACGATCCGATGCAGGTCGCGTCCCTGATCTCCTTCCGCTACAAGCCGGAGGCCTTCTTCGCCTGGATAAGGCCTCTTGCCGAGCGCATCGTCCAGGCGGAGCCGAATGCCGCCCACCTCGCGCTGGCGCGGATGGAATCGGCCGGGAGACTGACGGGCGTCGTCACACAGAACATCGATGACCTGCACCGCAGGGCTGGGTCCAAGTGCGTCTGCGAGATCCATGGCCACTTGCGCTCCGCCACCTGCGGTTCATGCTATCGGCAGACGGAGACGGGTGGACTGCTCGCCGAGTTCTCGCGGACGGGCAGCCCTCCCCGCTGCGAAGCCTGCGGCGGCTTTCTCAAGCCGGATGTCGTCCTCTTCGGCGAGCAGCTACCAGAGCAGGTGATCCGCCAGGCCGAGAGACTCCTGGCGAGCAGCGACCTGCTGCTGGTCGCCGGATCCTCGCTGGAGGTCACGCCGGCAGCGCTGCTCCCGCAGCGCGCGCTGGAGGCTGGCGCCCGGCTGATCATCGTCAACCATGAGCCAACCTACCTGGACGTCCGCGCCGACGTCGTGTTCCATGAGGATGTCATCGACGTCCTCCCTACCCTGGCGGATGAGGTGCTTCGTGCCTGATACGGATAAGCGCTCAGATCGTGAGCTCTCAGCCATCCGCAACTACCCATTGCTCCTCCGGCGATATGCCCGCCTGGTTGAGGTGACGACCGATCTCGCCTCCCGGCTGGACCTGGATAGCCTGCTGCAGCATATTGTCGACGCCGCAGTGGAGCTCACCGAATCCGAGTCCGCTTCGCTCCTGATGTACGATGCACAGTCCCGGCAGCTCTACTTCGAAGCGGCCACCAACGAGCTTGCCGCCGGCGTCGAGAGGCAGATGGTCCCCACTGAGAGCAGCCTCGCCGGCTGGGTGTTCACGCATGGGGAGCCTCTGGTAGTCGACAATGCGCTCACCGATCCGCGGTTCTTCCGCGAGGTCGATGTGCTCACGCGCTTCCGCACCAAGTCGGTGCTCGGCGTGCCGCTGCGAACGCAGGACAAGACGCTGGGCGTGATCGAAACCATCAACAAGCGCAAAGGGCGGTTCGACGAGCAGGATGTGCGCCTGCTGCAGGCACTGGCCGCCCAGGCGGCCATTGCCATTCAGAACAGCCGGTTGTTCCAGCAGAGCGATATCGTGGCCGTGATCGCGCATGAACTGCGCACGCCGCTCTCCGCGCTGATGGCCGCCGCTTACCTGCTCCAGCGTCCCGACCTGCCGAAAGAGCAACAGCAGAAGCTTGGCGAGTCGATCTACACCGAGGTCAAGCGCCTGAATGAGATGACGACGGACTTCCTTGAGCTGGCGCGCCTCGAATCCGGGCGAATCCGGTTCACACGTGAGCCGATCGACCTTGCCGGCCTGGTGCGGGAGTGTCTCGAGATCATCCGCCCCCAGGCCGAAGTGGATCACCTTCGGCTGGAGACAGAGGTGGATCCTGCCCTCGGTCCCGTGTACGGGGACCGCAACCGCCTGAAGCAGGTGGTGCTCAACTTGCTGACCAACGCCATCAAGTACAACCAGAAGGGCGGCCTGGTGCGTGTGTCTGTCTCGGCAGAGGGCTCGGAAGCAGTACTGTCTGTCATGGACACAGGCCGAGGGATTCCGCCTGAGAGCCTGCCCCGGGTGTTCGAGCGCTTCTACCGCGTGCCCGATCAGGAAGCAGCCACGGCCGGCACCGGCCTGGGCCTGGCGATCGCCAAGCGGATTGTGGAGTCGAACCGGGGTACGGTCGGGGTGACGAGTGAGGTTGGCCAGGGGAGCGTATTCACCGTCCGCCTGCCATTGACCCCCTGAGTAGACCGTCTCTTGAACGAATCGGCGCGCCGTGATGGCGCGCTTTCGCGTCCGATCGGCAGGACTGGCTAGCCGCGACGGCCGAACTGCCGCTCCAGAGTGTCCACTGACAGGTGGATCATCGTCGGACGGCCGTGCGGGCAAGAGCGCGGCACCGCGCACGATTCCAGGTCCCGCACCAGCTGCTCCTGCTCGACCAACGATAGAACCTGCCCGGACTTCACAGCCGCTCGCTTGCACACTCGGGCCGCCACGCGCGCCTCAACCGCGTCGACCAGCGGAGCTTCATCCTCCTCGAAGTCCTCGATCACCACGCGCAGCGCGAGGGCAGCCGGCAGGTGGGCAAGCAGCGGCGGTACAGCGCGAACACGGTAGGCTGTGGATCCGAAGGCCTCCACATCGAATCCAAGCCGGCGCAGAATCTCCACCTGACCCTCGAGCACCATCGACTCGGCCGCGGATAGTTCCACGGTCACTGGCTCAAGCAAGGTCTGGGATGCCACACCAGCTTGCTGCTGCTGCATGAGCCTTTCGAACAACACGCGTTCATGGGCAGCATGCTGGTCGATCAGGTACAGGCCGTCCGGGCCTTCAGCCACCAGGTAGGTCGCCCCCACCTGGCCGATGCTGCGCAGAAGGGGGAGCTTGCCGGCCGAGAGGCCGGGCTGTGCGATGGGACCGGCCGGCGCCTCCGCTGGCGCTTCGGCGTGCGCGATCGCCCAGGCCGGGTCCGCGGCCCGGGCCGCCGCCGACTCCGTCCACCCCGCGCCCCACACTGCCGGAGCCACCAGTGCGGTGGCCGGCGCTTGACCGAGGAGCGTCGCTCGCACCGCACGCTGCACGGTCGCAAACACCACCTCCGGTTCGCGGAATCGAATCTCGGCCTTCGCCGGGTGAACATTCACGTCCACGGTCTCGGGAGGAACGGCCACAAACAGCGCCGCGATCGGATACCGCCCGACCATCAACAGGCCCTGATAAGCCTGCACCACCGCGGCTGTCAGCGCGGCATCCTGGATCCACCGCCCGTTGACGAACAGTGTCACCTCGCGGCGGTTGGATCGATGCACTGCCGGCGGGCTGATGTATCCCTCCACTTGTACGCCACGCCCCTCCGCGCTCGGGAGGGCGATCATCTCCCGCGCAACGTCCAATCCGAAGACCGCCGACAGGACCTCGCGTCGATCGCCGCTTCCCGAAGAGGCGAAGCCCGGTCGGTCTTCCTGGGTGAGCTGGAAGCGCACGTGCGGGTATGCGAGCGCGTAGCGTGACACAAGCGTGAGGATCCGGCGGCGCTCGGTCTCCTCCGACTTGAGGAACTTCTGCCGGGCGGGTACATTGAAGAACAGATCCTGGACGCGTACGACGGTGCCGGCGGGTGCTCCGACTGTCTCAGGCCTGCCAGCGTTGCCGCCTTCCACTCGCAGCCGCGTTCCCTTTGGATCGTGCGAAGTCCGGGAGATGAGTTCCAGGTGCGCAACGGCCGCGATGGAAGCCAGGGCCTCGCCGCGAAAACCCAGCGTGCGAATGGCAAACAGGTCGTCAATCGTGCGCAGCTTGGAGGTCGCGTGACGCTCGACGGCCAGAGGCACTTCTTCCGCCGGGATGCCTGCCCCGTCATCCGAGACCTCCACCAGCCTGCGTCCCCCGCCCTCAATCCGTACGGCAATCGAACGCGCCCCGGCGTCCAGCGCGTTCTCCACCAGCTCCTTGACCACCGAGACAGGGCGCTCCACGACCTCGCCAGCGGCGATGGCCGATGCCACTTCCTGGGGCAGGATCTGAATCGTCACGCGCTCGCTCCGAGGCGGGCATTATAGTGCCGTGCAGGGCGTCCGGGTTGACACTCTCCTCGCCGGTGGCCTATACTGCCAACGTGAATGGTCCGGAGACGAGTCTCCCGATGACTTGGCGCGTCGTCTTCTTCGACCTGGACGACACTCTCTACCCGCCATCCTGCGGTGTCTGGCCCGCCATCGGTGAGCGGATCCAGGCCTTCTTGATGGACCGGCTCGGCGTGACGTACGACGAGGCCACGAAGATCCGTCGAGGCTACTTCGAGCAGTACGGCACGACGCTGAACGGCCTCTGGCATAACCACTCTGTCGATCCCTCGGACTACCTGGAATTCGTCCACGATCTCCCGCTGGAGGAGATGCTCCATCCCGATCCGGAACTGAAATCCATGCTGCAGGAGCTGCCGCAGAAACGGATCGTGTTCACCAACGCCAGCCGCGAACATGCCGTGCGAGTGCTCGCCTGCCTGGGCATCTCGTCCGAGATCGACGCGATCGTCGATCTATTCGCGCTGGAGATGGCCAACAAGCCGGAGACGGTCGCCTATGAACGCGCGCTTGAGCTAGCCGGCGAATCCGACCCGGGCCTGTGCGTGCTCGCCGATGACATGCCTCGCAACCTTGTCCCGGCCAAGGTCATGGGGATGACCACCGTCCTCGTCAGCCCAAGACAGCAGGATGGTGTCGCTGACCTGCAGATTGAACGCATCACGGATCTGACGCGGGCCTTGCCCGGGCTGGTGGCGCATGAGAATTGACAAGCGCATGGATCTCCAGCAGGCGGCACGCCTTGTCGAACCAGGCGCCAGCCTCGCCCTGGGGGGTATTACCCTGTATCGCCGCCCGATGGCTTTCGCGCTGGCCCTCATGCGTCGGTTCGCAAAGGAGTCCACCCCCGGCGAATTGACCCTCCTGCCATTCGCCGGCGGCCTTGAGACCGACCTGTTGATCTCAGCCGGCATGGTCCGCCAGGTGCGCGCGTGCTACGTCGGGCTGGAGGCATTCGGGCTGGCCCCCTACTTCACCCAGCGCGCCAACCAGGGCACGATCGACATCGTGGAGGAAACGGAGGCCAGCCTGGCATGCGGCCTCCGGGCTGCAATGGCCGGCGTGGGTTTCATGCCCTCGACGGCGTGGATCGGCACGGACCTTCCCAAGCTCCGACCCGACGTACAGACTGTGCTGGACCCCTACTCGGGCGAGCAGCTGATGGCCTTCCCTGCGATACACTGTGACGTCGCCGTCGTACATGCCATGCAGGCGGACCTGCGCGGAAACGCCCTGCTGAACGGACACTGGGGCGTGGACCGCGAGGTGGTTCTGGTCTCCAAGACGGTGATCGTCACGGCTGAGCGCATCGTGGAGAAGCTGGCGCGCGCCGACATCCCCGGACCGGCAGTCACTGCCGTCGTTGAGGCCCCCGGCGGCGCCTTCCCTACCTCTTGTCACCCGGCATATCCGTTCGACGGCCAGGCGATCCTGCGCTACGTTGAGACCGCCGGGACCGATGCCTTCCCTGCCCTGATCGACGAATGGTGCCTCCGTCACAAGCTCACCTGACCAGAGGTGAGAAACCACATCTGCTCCTGCTCTGCACGCGCTTACCCGCTGCTTATCTTCTTGTGTTAGCCTTCCCCCGCGTTCTCGAGGTGTGCACATGAACAAGGTAGTCAGGGTGGCGCTCGGCGCTATCATCGGGCTGGTTCTGGCCCTCGGGCTGTTCGGCGGAGGCGTCGCGGTTGGCGCGCTGGTCCCGCAGTTCCAGCAGCTGGGCTCGAGTCTGTTCCCGGCGATCTCCTCACAGCCCTCCGATGCCCCCATCGCCACAGCTCAGCCATCCACTGAGGAGCTCTTCGCGCCGTTCTGGCAGACGTGGGACCTGGTCCACACGCGGTTCGTGGACCAGCCCGTGGACGACACCGCGTTGATGCGCGGCTCCATCGTCGGCATGCTGGAGGCACTGGGCGACGAGCACACCTCCTACATGGATCCGGATCAGTACCTTCAGGCGAACACCGAGCTGAGCGGGGAATACGAAGGCATTGGGGCGTGGGTCGACACCGGCGGCGAATACCTCACGATCGTCGCCCCGATGCCGGAATCGCCGGCCGAGAAGGCCGGCGTGAAGGCAGGCGACGTGATCATCGGGGTCGACGGGGAGGACATGACCGGCATCGATCCCACTCTCGTCGTGCATCGCGTGCTCGGGCCGAAGGGCACTACCGTGCGGCTGACACTCAAGCGCGAAGGAACTCCGGAACCGATTGAGGTCAACGTCGTCCGGGGCAGTATCCTCGTCCCCAGCGTCGAGAGCAAGATGCTTGACGGCGACGTGGCGTACGTGCAGCTGTTGACCTTCGGCGATGAGACGACGAGCGATCTGCGCGCAGCGCTGAGCACGCTGATGGCCGACAACCCTCGCGGCCTGATTCTGGACCTGCGGGGAAACGGAGGCGGATATCTGAACACTGCCGTCGAGGTCACGTCCGAGTTCCTAGCAGAGGGCGTTGTCCTCACTGAGCGGTTCGGCGATGGGAATGAGGAGGTCTACAGGGCGCGCTCGGGGGGCCCGGCCACAGAGATCCCCATGGTTGTCCTCATCGACGCCGGATCTGCTTCCGCTTCGGAGATTGTCGCCGGCGCCCTGCAGGACCACGGGCGGGCGATCCTGGTGGGCGAGACAACGTACGGCAAGGGATCCGTCCAGGACTGGGTCACCCTGGACGGAGACGGGGGAGCCGTCCGCGTGACGGTCGCTCGCTGGTACACTCCCAATAACCGACAGATCAACGAGGCGGGGCTCAAGCCCGACCTCGAGGTCCTGATCTCGGAAGAGGATATCGCAGCAGGCAGCGACCCGCAGCTCGACCGAGCGATCGAGGCCCTGCTGGCTCAACAAGAGGGGTAAGGAGACACCGACTATGTACTACACGAACACGAACTACATCCTGTGCATGATCCCGGCCTTCCTGCTCACCATGCTGGCGCAGATCTGGGTGAGCTCAACCTACAAGAAGTGGCTCAAGGTCCAGAACAGCGTGAACATGCCAGGGGGTGACGCCGCCCAGCGCATCCTGGCACAAGCCAATCTCCAGGACGTGGACATCAAGCTCGTGCAGGGACAGCTGACGGACCACTATGACCCCAAGAGCAACACGCTGGGCCTCTCGCAGCAGGTGGCCCAGGTCCCGTCGGTCGCATCGCTGGCGATCGCGGCTCACGAGATCGGCCATGCGGCTCAGAACCACGAGGGCTACGGCCCACTCAAGCTGCGCTCAGCCCTGGTGCCGATGGTGAACATTGGGTCCTACCTGGGGTGGACCCTGCTGGCCATCGGGCTTGCCCTGCAGAGCCTCGAGCTCGCCGGCGTTGGGCTGATCGTGTTCTCCGTCGGGGCGGTCTTCGCGCTGGCGACCCTGCCGGTCGAGATCAACGCCTCCAAGCGGGCCCGACAGCTGCTGACGGACTCCGGCCTGGTCAGCAGTGCGGAGGAAATGAGCGGCGTGAGCTCGGTGTTGAACGCCGCTGCGTTCACCTACGTCGCAGGCCTGGCCACCGCCGTCATGCAGCTCCTGTACTTCGGCTCCATGGTGGCAGGCCTAGGCCGGCGCCGCAGCTAGGCCTAGCCGAGCACTCGTTTCACAATCCCATCACAATCCTTCTTTTCGGGCCGCCCCAGGGCGGCCCGTCTTCTTGTGGGGACGGATTCGACGCGGCCCATTGCTCTGACGTACTCCTTACTTGTCTCTTACCGCACCTTCACCTCAGGACGCTAGCATACACTCCGGGTTCGCTATCAGTGCCCGGAGGTGACCTGTGCAGACCAGTGTTGCGTTCTCGCGTCGAGCGATCACGATTCTCGCGGGGAGCGTGATCGCCGGCATCATCCTCTCCACCGCTGCAGGCGCAGCGGCCGGCGGCGCCGTCGCCTACCTGGTCCTG
>JAPLGR010000077.1 GCA_026390045.1 Chloroflexota bacterium
AAGGCGCCAGTAGCGCCCGGCATCCAGGAAGGGTTTCTCCAGCGCGATCGACTCGGCGTACCGGCGGACGACCTCGGCCGGCCAGCATTCCCACAGATCCTCGGCATCACCAAGGAGGGCCAGGATGTGGTGCGCACGCTCGTAGTGCGCAACTGCCGCGGCATAGGTGCCCTCGCAGGCGCGGAAATCGTCGGCTTTGTCCCCTGCGCCGCGGTGCAGATCGGAGAGGACTGCCAGGCGCAGGTCGCGGAGATCGATGGGCACGACGGCCGCTGCGGCGGAGGCACGATCAAGGCCGGCGTTGATGTTCTGCTGGTAGCTCATCTGTTGCCCTGCGCCCGTGCGTGTCCGGCGAAGAGAACACGGCCGGCGCGCAGCGTATCGTACCAAGGTTCGTCAACGCTTGCAGAGACCGAAGCGGCGAGCTTATCGTCCCGCTCCTCTCTTCTGCTCCATCGTCCTTCGGCCCGAAGATCTGGAAAACGGATCGTTCCGCGACCCCTAGACAGAGTCCGAGTCATGTGGTATTCTTGCGACCAAGGTAGCATGCTAGTTCTGTCTGGACGTCGCAACGTTTCGACCTGAGCAGCAAATGCTCAGGTCGTTTCGGTTAACCCCGGATCTCCGGACAACCCGACCTCCTGAACAAACAACGCAGGCGCCTCAACTCTTTTTGCCTGAGGAGGCAAACACAATGTCTGAAGAACGTATCCAGGGTACCGTGAAGTGGTTCAACGCCGGCAAGGGCTTCGGCTTCATCTCCCGCGAGGGCGGTGAGGACGTCTTTGTCCACCACTCGGCGATTCTCGCCGAGGGCTATCGCAGCCTTACGGAGGGCCAGCGCGTCGAATTCACCGTCGTGCAGGGTCCCAAGGGCCTGCAGGCCGCTTCAGTCACCGTCCTCTAGACGCTGACGCATACCCAAGAGCAGCCCCCACCCGGGGGCTGCTTCTGTTTTCATCCCCTTCGACGCGTGCTGCGGCCGCGCCGCCCCCGCCGAGGGCATGCGCCCTGCGAGAGCGGGGCAGATGGCCGAGGCGGGCCAACGTGCAAATCCCCGCCGAGCCGCATCGCATCTGGGCCCAAAGGGTTGTAGTATGAGAGAGAACCGCCCGAACGCCCGGGCGGCTCTCGCCCTCTCCCCATGACGACGCCCGTTCCCGCCTCCGTGCCTCTCGTGAACGTCGCGGGGCTGTCGTTCCGCTACCGCGATCGTGACACGCTCGCCATCCAGGACATCTCGTTCGAGGTCCCGGCGGGCGAAGTGCTGCTGGTGGCCGGCGCCAGCGGCTGCGGCAAGACCACGCTCATCCGCTGCCTCAACGGGCTGATCCCGCGTTCGTACAAGGGCGAGCTCCAGGGACGGATCGAGCTACTCGGGCAGGACACGGCCAGCATGCCGCTGGCGCGCATCTCGCAGATGGTGGGAACGGTGCTGCAGGATCCCGAGCGGCAGATCCTGGGCACACGCGTGCTGTATGAGGTGGCCTTCGGACTCGAGAACCTCAGCCTGCCGCGCGACGAGATCCGCGAGCGCGCCGAGCAGGCGCTGGCTTACCTGAACATCATGGACCTGCGTGACCGGGAGACGTTCCACCTCTCAGGCGGCGAGAAGCAGAAGGTGGCCCTGGCCGGCGTGCTCGCCATGCGGCCCCGCATCCTGATCCTCGACGAGCCACTGGCCAGCCTAGACCCAGCCAGCGCGTACGAAACGCTCGACTTCGTCCGCCAGCTGGCAGATGAGGGCATGACCGTGATCATGATCGAGCATCGGGTGGAGGATGTGCTGCGCATCCGCCCCGACCGTGTGCTGTTCATGTCCGAGGGGCGCCTCCGCTACCTGGGCGTGCCGGAGGGCATGGCCGGCGCGATCGACACGCGCGAGGTCAAGCTCCCCGCCTCTCAGATCATCGCCCGCGCGAGAACCGAGCCTCCAGAGCCGACGGTCGTGCCGCTGTTGCAGCCCGAGGACCCTCCCAGCGCGCCGATCGTGCGCTTCGAGCACGCCTCGTTCGGCTACGAGCCCAGTCTCCCGGTGCTGCACGACATCTCGCTCGACATCCACCGCGGCGACATCGTCGCTGTGCTGGGCCCCAACGGCGCCGGCAAGACGACGCTGATCAAGCACGCCATCGGGCTTCTCAAGCCGACCGAGGGCCGCGTGCTGGTCGACGGGCGCGACACGCGCCAGCTCAGCGTAGCGCAAGTCGCCGCCACGCTAGGGTACGTCTTCCAGAGCCCGAGCCACATGCTGTTCGCCCCGACGGTCCACGATGAGCTGGCTTTCGGGCCGCGCAATCTGCACCACGACCCGGCGCAGATTGAGAAGGAGGTGATCCACGCCCTAGACGTCGTTAATCTCCGTGGCATGGAGAACGATCCGCCGCTGGCGCTGTCGTTCGGCCAGCAGAAGCGCGTCAGCATCGCCGCCGTCCTGGCCATGCGCTCGCGCGTCCTAGTGATGGACGAGCCGACCGCCGGGCAGGACTACCGCAACGTGCTGGATTTCATGGACGCCATCGTGCAGATGCCCGGCTTCGAGGCGATCCTGTTCATCACGCACGACGTCGATCTGGCGGTGATCTACGCCAACCGCGTGCTGCTGGTCAGCGGCGGATGGCTGGCGGCCGACGGCGCGCCGCGCGCCGTGCTCGGCGATGCCGAGCGCCTGCGCCGCTGCCGTATCGTGCCCACGTCGCTGCTCGAGCTCAACCTGCAGCGGCCCACGTCCGCCGGGCGTTTCCTGCGGGCCGAGGAACTGGCCCGCGCCGCGTGACCCGCGGCCTGTATTTGATTCGAGGAGGATCATCATGGAACGCAAGACGCTGTACGTCATCCTGGCCCTGGCCGCCGTCCTTGTCTTCTTCCTGGGCATCATCTGGATCGGCGGCATGCTCAATCCCAGCCTGCAACTGGATGAGACCGCCCTGCTGCGCTTCGTCTTCGTGGGCATCGGCCTGGTGATCGTGTTCATCATCTACTGGCTGACGAAGACCAGCGGCATCTGGCAGGTCGGGACGCGCGAGGTGGTCTACATGTCCATCGGCGCGGCGCTGTATGCCGTGTTCTCCTACCTGTTCAACGGCACCGTGTTCGTCGTCCCATCGGTCAGCCAGGTGTCGCTGCGGCCGGCCATTGTCATCCCGATGTTCTTCGGCTACACCTTCGGCCCGGTGGTCGGCTTCTTCACCGGCGCGGTGGGCAACATGTTCGGTGACGCGCTGACCGGGTTTGGGCTGTCGCCGCAGTGGAGCATCGGCAACGGGTTGGTCGGCCTGATCGCCGGCCTGGCCATGCTCTACACCGACAAGAAGAAGGCGCTGAACAACGTGCTGATCATCGGCGCCGTGCTGACCGCCCTGGCGACGCTCATCTACTTCATCGGCAAGGCTGTGCCCAACATGCTGTACTTCGACGTGCCGAACAACATCTTCGGTGACCAGCAGGTCACGCTGATCGCCGGGCTGTCGGTGCTGATCGGCTTCGTGCTCGTGCTGATCGTGCGCTTCCTGTTCGGCAAGAACATCGACATCGGGGCCGCGGTCACCTGGTCGATGCTCGGCAACCTGATCGGCATCGGCTTCGCCGCTATCTCCGACATCTGGATCAACGGCTTCTCGCCAGTTGTGGCGATCGTGGGTGAGTTCATCCCCGCCGCCGGGCCGAACCTGATCTTCGCCGCGATCCTGATCCCGCTGCTGGTGGCGGCTTACGCCGCCATGCGCAAGCAGACCGGCCGCTAGAGTCGCGCACATTTCCTCCAGCGGCGGGCCCAAGAAGTGCCCGCCGCTGGAGAGTGTGGGAAGAGGAATGCTCGTCACCTGGCGCTACCACCATAGGCCGAAGTCGTTCGTCCAGAGCCTGGATCCGCGGGCCTGGCTGATCTTCTTCGGCTGCTTCCTGGTGGCAACGGTGATGACGTGGGATCTGCGACTGCTGCTGCCGCTGCTCGGCGTGGCGCTCTTCTTCATCTTCAGCTCGCGCCTGACCTGGCGTGAGACGCGCCGGGCGTGGCTGTTCATCACCGGTTTCGTCGTGTTCTTCTCGGGGCTGACGCTGCTCACCGGCCGCGGCGGGATGGAGCACTATACCGTCGAGCACGTCCTGGCCGCCGCCCGCGCGCCCTTCTCGCTCTTCGGCTGGACGCCGACGCTGACCGTCTCCGCCGAGCGGCTGATGTTCGCCGCCAGCATGCTGGTGCGCGTCTTCAGCCTGGCGTCGATGACCATCCTCATCCCCTACTGCATCAACCCCGCCCAGTACGGCGTCGCCTTCCGCGGGCTGGGGCTGCCAGACAAGTTCGCCTACGCCATGGACCTGACGATGCGCTTCATCCCGACCTTCGGGCGCGATTTCCAGCTGACGATGGACGCGCAGCGAGCGCGAGGCTACGAGCTGGAAAAACTGGAGGGAGGGCTCTTCGCCCAAGTGCGCAAACTGGCGCCGCTGCTCGTCCCGGTGACGATCCACGCCATTGCCGGCAGCGAGGACATCATCGACGCCATGGATCTGCGCGCCTTCGGTGTACAGCCGCGCACCTGGCTGCTCCAGCTGGTCTATCAGCGCCGCGATCAGATCCTGATCGCCCTGGGCGTGATGATGATGGTCGCGTATACCGCCCTGTCACTGATCGGCTTCGGCCGCCTGTGGGTGCCGGAGGCGTTGCAGGCGTTCCCGGTGCTGGGCGGCTGATATCCGACCGCATCCCCGTCCACGCAATCTCCCCCTTCGGCCAGCCGCCGTTCCTCATCCGATCCTGGGTTTCTTCAGCGCTGCCTGCATCGTCTTGCGATAATCATCAACCGCCTTGCGGCCGGCACTCGTCAGCCGGACCATCGTGCGCGGCTTCTTGCCCACGAAGCCTTTGTCGACTTCGACGTAGCCCGCCTCCTCCAGCTTGCTGATGTGGGACGACAGGTTGCCCCACGTCAGCTCCGTGGCATTCAGGAGGAACAGCGCATCAACCTCCTTGACACCATACAGGTACATCAGGATCATCAGCCGCGCCGGCTCATGCACCACGCGGTCCACGCCGCTCAGATCACGCAATCCTTGCTGGCTGCCCTTCCCCACCTCAGGCCTCCGCGCCCTGGACGGGATACTTGCGCAACATGCGGACCAGGAGATAGGCGCCGATCAGCAGGATCACTCCGGCGGCGACGGCCAGGGGTAGGTTGAAACCTGCCGGCGCGCCACGGTACAGAATCACCGAGATCAGGTTCGCACATCCCAGAAGCCAGCCATACAGGAAGAGCCGGGGCACCCCGAACAGGTAGCCCATCGCGCTGAACAGGCCAACCAGTGCGAGCAGCACCAGAATCTCCACCAGGTAGGACTTCACATTCACCAGGGTGACTTCGGGCGCCGGTCCGCCCAACCACCCAGGCTTGACCAGCGTCAGGATGACTAGGCCGACGGTCAGTGCCACCAACGCGATGGCGACGGCTAGCATCCCTTTGAGCGCCGGTGTGTATCGGGCTTTCACATAGCCTAGGCGCGGCGCCGAGATCTTGCGCCGCAGGACGGAGAAGACCCCCGTCGCCAGGAGAAGCAGGCCGACGAACAAGACCATGTTCCAGGCCGGCCCGAGCCGCGCCCGGGTGATCGGATAGACCGCCAGCAGCATGAAGATCGTCCCAAGGAGCAGGTCCCACAACCCGTCCTCGTAGGACAACAGCCGCACGGTGCGCCTCTGCACCTCGCTCAAACTGGGAGTATCAGACATCTCTGCTTCTCCTTCCGAGCCCGTCTCTTGATCCGGTTACTTTGCAGCGCAAAGTACTTGGTAATATTGTGACTCCAGATTGGACTACTGTCAAGACCCAGATTCGCCCTCTCGCTGATCAACCTGGGGCGACTTCGGCGCCCGCACTCGAGTTCGGCGCTCCGGGTTGCCGGACCGGGACGCCTGGCACCGGAAGGAGGCGCCCATCTGCCCCCAAGGTTGCCCGGGAACATCGCCTCCCATAGAATCGGCCTTCGGCGGCCGCGGTCCGAGCGGATTCACGCCCCGCCTCCCCTCAGCCCATCATCCTGGAGCACCGCACGGCATGAATCTGGATGAGCTTGAAGCCTACGTTGTCGAACGACTGAGCTCCGGCATTGCCCCAGACGACGTGATCCTCGAGGTCATCCAGCGCAGCGCGCTAACCTGGCTCGAGGCCGAGGGCTTCGTCCGCCGCACAGCCGATCTCCGCGGGCCTTCGGTAGCCAGGCGGCAGTTCCCACTCCTGGCGCTCGTTGCCGCGGCGGTAATGGTCGGCGGCGTCGCCGTACTGGCAGCCTGTGCCCTCTCGTTCTCGGACGCCTTGCTGCTACTGAAGCCAGTGCGCGGGGATGCGGATCAAGGCAGAATGGCCGCGCTGCTGGCATTGGTGGCGGCCAACAGCCCGATGCTCGGGTTGATCCCTCTCGGGGCGGGGATGATCCTCGGCGGAGCCCTGGGACTGGCGCGAGCACTTCAGGCGACAGAGCCGACGGACTGATACACTCTCTCCCTGTGAGTCTTCTCCATTCCCAACGTCCCCTGCGTCAGAACGGCCTGGCGGTTGCCGCGTGCCTCGCGGCCTGCCTGAGCTCAGGCGTTGCCTGCAACTACTCTGCCGCCACCGCGGTGCCGACAGCAACGGAGACGGTCCCGCCGTCGACAGCCACCCTTCTCCCGGTTGCGCCTGGCACGCTCCCACCTTCATCCCCTGCCCCGACATCAACTGCGGCGCCCACGTCTCAGCTGTTCCCCATCACCGACTCGCCAGGTACGACCTTCCGCTACACGACTCGCGCCGGCGACACGCTCCTTGCGCTCGCCCGGCGGTTCGACGTCGAGCCCGGCCAGATCGTGAGCGACGCCGTGCTTCCCATCAGTGGATACCTCCCTGCCAGGCAGGCGCTGCAGATCCCCAATGCTCTCGAGGCGATGTCGCCCGGGGGCGACGTGCTCCCGGATGCCGAGCTCGTGTACTCGCCCACCGCGGCGGATTTCGATATTAAGTCCTTCGTCACCTCAGCCGGCGGGTATTTGAGCCGCTACCACGAAACGATGGCAGACAGCCCCGAGCTCAGCGGCGCGGCGATCGTCCAGAAGGTCGCCGAGGAGAACTCGGTCAATCCGCGGCTCCTGCTGGCGCTGCTCGAGTCCCTCAGCGGATGGGTGTACGGCTCGCCGCCGAACGCCGATGCACAGATCTACCCACTTGGCTTTAGCATCCCGGATCGCACCGGGCTGTACCAGGAACTTTCCGTGGCCGCCACACAACTGAGCCGAGGTTATTACGGCTGGCGTCTCGGAACGGTCGTCGAGACCAAGCCCGACGATGGCGGGACGATCCGCTGGAATCCCACGCTCAACGCCGGGACCGTCGCCGTGCTGCACCTGTACGCTCTGCTGTCCGGAACGGACCGGTGGATGAGCAGGATCGTCGGGCCACAGGGATTCACGGCGCGGTATCAGGGGATGTTCGGCGACCCGTGGGCACGCGCGGCCGCTGCGGGTCCCCTGGTGACACCCGATCTCGAGCAGCCTGTTATGGAGCTGCCCATCACCCCCGGCGAACGCTGGAGCCTGACGGCCGGGCCGCACTATGCCTGGTCGGCTGGCACGCCGCGCGCCGCGCTCGACTTCTCGCCGATTACGGATGAGGAGCCATGTGCTGTCTCCGCGCGCTGGGTCACCGCCTCGGCGCCGGGGTTCGTCGTCCGCGCCGGAGACAACGCCGTGGCGCTGGATCTTGATGGCGACGGCCGCGAGACCACAGGCTGGGTGCTGGTGTACTACCACCTGGCGGATGACGGCTTGATCCTGGAGGGAACGCTCGTGGCAGAGGGCGATCCACTCGGGCATCCATCGTGCGAGGGCGGCCGCTCCACCGGGAAGCACGTGCACTTCGCGCGCAAGTACAACGGCGAATGGATCGCGGCGGACGGCCCCATTCCATTCGTGCTGAGCGGCTGGCGGGCGATCGCCGACGAGCGGAACTACTACGGCTCGCTTGTGCGCGGCGCCGAGCAGGTTACTTCAGATTCGAGCGGGCAACAGGGCTCGACGATCTGGAGGTAGATGGCCGCGGCGATCGGGGGTCATCGCCGCTGAGATCACAAGGACAACCGGCTAGGCGGTTGCAGGTCCCTCGTCCATCCCCGCCAGCCGGCGGGCGAGTGACTTCTTCGCCTCCAAGTCCGCGAGACGTCCCAGCATGATCCTCTGCGCCTGCGGCGAGCCAGCACCGTGCAGCGATTCCGTCAGGTAAGCCGCCGCGCCCGGCCCGAGCGTCAGGTTCTCGACCAGCCGAAGCATGCGGCACCGGTCGAGTGTCGAGTATTCAGCCGCACCGCGCAGGTACTTGGCCAGCAAGGGCCCCGTGTCCGGGTTGGCGAAGTCTTTCTCCGATGGCAGTGTAACGAGCAGCCCGCCGGCGATGTCCTGCGCCAGGC
Organism: Chloroflexota bacterium; assembly: GCA_026390045.1. GTDB lineage: Bacteria > Chloroflexota > Anaerolineae > Anaerolineales > E44-bin32 > DYJB01. The sequence goes on from JAPLGR010000077.1 coordinate 8,431, forward strand.
GCGCGATCTCAAACGGAAAGCGCGTCACGTTCAGCTTGCACACGTTCGCCAGCAGTGGATCAATGAGGTAAGTGCCCGAGGCGGTCGCCTTGCCCTCGGCCGAGCACGCCAGCCCGCACGCGTACAGCGTCTCGTTCAGGTGCACCATCTCGACGATCTTGTCCCGGATGTGGGAGGCCGTCTCCGTACCTTGGAACTCGGCCAGCGACTGCACTGCCCCGATCAGCACGTCGCCCACGCCGACCTTGCAGCCGCCATAGGACTGCCGGTGGTAGCCGGCGAAGCGCTCGACCAGCAACCCGCTGTAGGCGAGCTCGCCGGCCATGAACACTCGCTCCCAGGGGACGAATACGTTCTCCAGGATGATCACTGCCTCGTGTCCGCCGAACTGGCGATTGCCGATGTCGAGCGATCCGCCCTCCTGCTTGCGCGTGTCGGATGGCTGACGGCCGCAGATCATCGTCACGCCCGGCGCGTCGGCGGGAATGGCAAAGGAGACCGCGTAGTCCCGATCCCCCTCCGTGAGTGCCTGCGTCGGCATGACGAGAATCTCGTGTGAGTTTAGCGCCCCGGTCTGATGCAGCTTCGCCCCTCGCACGACGATCCCGTCTGACCTGCGCTCGATGATGTGCACGAACATGTCCGGATCTGCCTGCTTCGAGGGCCTCAGCCTGCGGTTGCCCTTGGCATCCGTCATGGCGCCGTCGACGACCAGGTCGCGCTCTTGCACATGCTGAAGGTAGCGGCGGAACCGAGCGTGATACTCGGTCCCCAGCACGCGATCCATCTCATACGTGACAGAGTCGACGGCGTTGAACGCGTCCATCCCGACGCAGCGCTGGAAGCAGCAGCCGGTCATTTGCCCGAGCAGCCGCTGCATCTTCACCTTGGCCACCAGGTCGGACGTGCTCTGGTGCAGATGGGTGAAGCGGTTGACCTTCTCGCCCGTCAGGTTCGAGGTGGCCAGCATCAGATCGGCGTGCTCTCGTTGCTCCGCCAACTCGTACGTCATGGCGCAAGCGTTGAACGATGGGCGGATCAGCGGGTGCTCGGCCGGGTTGCGGACGAGCTCGCCCATCACGAAGACCCGCCGGTTCATGCGGTTCAGGCTCGCCGCGTACTCGTCCTTTGACATGCGTGTCATGCCACCCTCCCGGGTGCGTGCCTGCCGAGCGCATTGGGTCGCCGCCCTCTCTCCACTCTAGGCCAACTTAAGAGGCAAGGCAACCTGCACGGAGCCGGACCCCCGCCGAGAACATCCGCCCCGCATGAGCGGGGCGGATGATTGAGGCGGGCCAACCACTCTTTCTCAACGAGGAAACGGGGAAGGCGCGGGGAGGTCAGCGCCTTATGCTACTTGATTCGCTCAATTGCCCGACGCGCGCAGGTCTCCATGTCAGCCAGGGCATTCGCGTACGCCTGCTCGGAGTACGGGAGATCGCAGGCAAACAGCTGGGTAGAGATCATGAACTTGCCGGCATACTGGAACACACCCCGGCCGTTGCCGCACAGTGGGATCTCGCCCGAATTGCCGCTGCCTCCGGGGCCGTAGGACAGGAAGACGTATCCCTCGTCGTCGTTGCGCAGCTCTTCCGCCTGCCAAGGGTCGGCGCCCAATGTCCCGTAGCTGGAGGTCAGGCCCTGGACCTCTTGCTCGAAGTCCGGCAAGAGCTGATCCTCGTGGTAGTAGCGGTCGACCTCGAACGACAGCGAGTTGCCGTCGATGTTGGGTCCGCTCCACTCGTAGCGGCACGTAAGGCCGGTGTTCCCCCATGGAAGCACATAGCTCGGCTCGTACCCCGCGCACGAACAATCAGCCTCCAGGAACTCACCACTGTAGGGCTCGCTTCCACTGCCAGACTCCTCGGGTATCGTCTCCGCGGGAGCCGCCTCCTCCGCCTCAGCCCCTGCATCGGCCGGCTGTTCGGGAGGTTCTTGGGGGACAGTCAGTAAGCCGATGCCCCCTGGCGTGACTAGACTGCACGCCAGGCTTGCCAAGACAAGTGCAAGACCACAGACGAACACAATCTGAGTGATGACGGGAAGCTGCGTCCTGCGCATCGTGACCTCCTTGCTGTCCATCCCGGCTGGGAATCTACTCGAAACGGGCTAGTCGCGCAGCAGGCCGGTGTCAGTCACCCCGAATCTTTGCAGCACGGCACGCACCTCATCCCGCGTGGGCACGTTGCGCCCGGTTCCCAGCTTCTGCACCTTGGCCGCGCCGACGGCATTTGCCAGCGCGCCCATCGACTCCAGCGACAGCCGACGCAGGAAGCCATCGATCACCGCCGCATCGAGGCTGTCGCCGGCGCCGGTGGTATCGCGCGCCTCGACCGGGTATCCGCCCGCCAGGTACACCTCGTCCTTTCGCACCAGGAAGCACCCGGCGACGCCGCGTTTGATCACCACCAACTCGGGGCCGAGCGCCAGCAGCGCGTGGGCCGATTCCATGGGATCGGATCGGCCGCTGATGCGCTGCGCCTCGTCCTCCGTCGCCAGTACGACGGTCGCCCGCCGGCACGCTTCACTCTGCCAGCCATTGTCCAGCGCCGGGTTGCCCGGCCCGGGGTCGAAGAACGCGGGCACACTCGCCTTGCGCGCGATCTGCAGTCCCTCCAGGATCAGGTCCGCCTGACGCGTGTGGTCGATCCAGCCATCGGCGAACAGCGCTTCGGCCTTCTGGATTCGCGTCGCCCATGCGTCCGGCAACGACGGCAGGTACTGGCGGCCCGGATAGCCGAGATAGGCCGGCTCGCCGCTCGCGTCAACGATCACCCCGGCAACCGCCGTTGTTGCTCGCGGCGCCATGATGACCTCGCTCACATCGACACCTTCGGCCTTCAGGTCCTCCACGATCCAGCGTCCGGCGCGATCGTCACCGATCTCGCCCAGATGCCCGACGGACAGACCGAGCCGCGCGGCCGCAATGCCCGTGTTGGCCGCGCCGCCCGGGCCGAGCTCGAAGTACGAGACGCGCTGCATTCCCCCGGCTTGAACCGGGAAGGCTTCAATCCTCAGGCTGAGGTCGGCCAGCAGGTCGCCCAGCACGATGATCATCTTGGCGTGTCCTTTCCGCCGCGCCGCGCTGCTCCGCCCATGCATCGGCGAAGCCCTCCGGCGTGCGCACCATCGTATCCCAGCCCAGCCCCAGCGCCAGCTGCACCAGCTCCGGCGGTTCGACCTGCGCCTGCTGAAGGAGGTCGACCCGGCGCAGCACATCGGTCCCCGGGCCATCGGCCAGGATCTTGCCACCCGCGAGGACAACGACGCGCTCGAAGTGCTCGAGGCAGAAGTCGAGATCGTGCGTGATTGTGATCAGCGTTCGGCCTTCGGCGTGCAGGCGATCCACGAGAGCCCCCAGCCGCGCCACACCACTGGCGTCCTGCCCAATCGTCGGCTCATCGAGGATCAGGGCCGGTGTCTGCATCGCCAGCGCGGCGGCCAGCGCCACCAGCTTGCGCTCGGGCGAGGTCAGATCATAGGGGTGTCGATCTGCCGCTGCACGCAGTTCAACCTCGTCCAGTGCACGGTCGACCCGCGCCTGCACTTCCGCATCGGCCAACCGCTGGTTGCGCGGGCCGAAGGCGACTTCTTCGCGCACGGTGCGCGCGAACAATTGGTCGTCCGGGTTCTGGAAGACGAATCCGACAAAGCGCGACAGCTGCGCCGGCGTATGCTGCCGCGTGTCCCGCTCGTCCAGCAGAACGCTGCCCGCCGTCGGCCTGAGCAGGCCGTTGAGCAGCTTGGCCAGCGTCGTCTTACCGGCGCCATTCTCGCCAATCAGCGCCACCGCCTCCCCGGAGCCGATCATCAGGCTGACACCGTCAAGCGCCAGGACGCCGGTCGGATAACGGAAGGAGGCGTCGCGCACATCGAGCTTCATCGCAGCGACTCCAGCGCCTGTTCAAGTGTCACCGGTAACGGAGTGTCCGCCGACAGGATCTTCCGCTGCATGGCCGCCTGCGCGGCACGCGTGTAGCGCGTGGCCCCTACGCCCCACGGTTGCTCCAGCGCTTTGGACAGCACATCGCGCGGCGGCCCGTCGGCCACCAGGCGCCCCGCATGCAGCACAACCAGTCGATCGACGAAGGCCGCCATCCAGCCCAGCTTGTGCTCGGTCAGGACAATCGTCGTCCCCCCCGCCCGCGCCAGCCGCTGCAGCACCTCAAAGATCGAGCGCGTCCCGGCCGGGTCCAGTTGCGAGGTAGGCTCGTCCAGCACAAGCACCTTTGGCTGCATGGCCATCACGGAAGCGATCGCCAGCCGCTGTTGCTCGCCGCCAGACAGCGTGAACGGCGAGCGGTCGGCAAGGTCGTCCAGCCCGGTGGCGCGCAGCGCGCCCATCGCGCGCG
>JAPLGR010000075.1 GCA_026390045.1 Chloroflexota bacterium
CGCGGACCTGATCCTGGTGATGCGCGACGGCGGGATCGTCGAGCAGGGGATGCACGAGGAGCTACTGGCGCGGGGCGGGTTCTACGCCGAGCTGTACAACAGCCAGTTTGAACGCGCGGAAGCGTGATGGGCTGAAGGGCGGCGCCTGCGGCCCCTTGAGCGAGTTCTTGGCAACTGGAGTAGCGCAAAGCCGCCGCCCATTTGGGCGGCGGCTGCGCGCATTGATGGTGCCCCCACGGGGAATCGAACCCCGGTTTAGGCCTTGAAAGGGCCGCGTCCTGGTCCTCTAGACGATGGGGGCAACGCGGCGGATTGTAACATGCGGACGCTCGACGCAGCGAGCGTCAGGGCTTGCGCTTGCGCCGTGGGCGAGCCTCCAGGTAGGACGGCGCCGTGATGGCGAAGACCGTGCACAGGCGCGTGTCGATAATGCGCGACGTAAGGCGGCGGTCCAGCTTCTCGAGCGTGGACGAGGTGGTGATGACCGTTGGCAAAGTGGCGTTGTAGCGGTGGTTCAGCAGCTGGAACAGCTTCTCCTGCGCCCAGGCCGTGGAGGATTGCGTTCCCAGGTCGTCGAGGACGAGCAGAGGTGCGTCGCGGACCTGGTCGAAGCGCCGGTCATAGGTGATGGGGCTCGTCGGGCTGAACGTGGCGCGAAGGTGATCGAGCAGATCCGGGACCGGGACGAACATGACCGGGAAGCCCTGGCTGGCGTGCAGGTTGGCGATGGCGGCTGCCAGGTGCGTCTTGCCGGTCCCGTGATCGCCCATCAGGACGATCCAGCCCTGGGGATCCTCGGCGAAGGCATAGGCGCCCTCGAACGCCTTCTTTAGATTGGCGCGGTCGTCGGCCGTCAACTTCTCCTCGTCGCGCATGCGGAAGGTGCCGAAGGTCTGCTTGGCGTGCAGCGGCAGCGACGAGAGCTCGTGGTGGTTGATGTCCTCGGAGGCGCGGCGGTAATCGGGGGCCTGGATCATGACCTGGCGTACGAGCGCCGAGTCGTTCAACCGCGAGCGGATGCGACCATCCAGTTCGTCGAGCGCCAGGTTGGTGGTGAGCACGGTCGGCAGGCGGTTGATGTAGCGGTAGTTGAGGATCTGGAACAGCCTCTCCCGCGCCCACTCGGTGGCCGATTGGGTGCCGAAGTCATCCAGGACAAGCAGCGCCGCGCGGCGGATCTGATCGAACCGATCCTCGAACGACACGTCCTCAGAATCGAACGAGGCGCGCAGGCTGTCGAGCAGATCGGGCACGGTCAGGAACAGGGTCGGGATGCCCAGCGAGGCGGCCTCGTTGGCGATGCTGGCGGCCAGGTGTGTCTTGCCGCAGCCGAAGCTGCCCTGGAGCAGCAGCCAGCCGTCGAGATCGTGCGCGTAAGTGCGGCACAGGTTGAAGGCCTGCTCAAGCGACTCCTGATTGAACGCCGGGAGGTTGGGGCGGCCGCGCGGCTGGAAGGTGTCGAAGGTCAGGCGCTGGAGTTCGCCGAGCTGACTCAGGCTGTAGAGGCGATCGCGGATCTGCGAGCGCACGGTCGCCTGCCGGCAGACGCAGGTCTCCAGCCGGCCGAAGTCAGGGTGGCCCATGGGCAGGTCGCGGCGAACGTATCCCAGCCCGTGACAGTGCGGGCAGGCGGGATCGCCGGCCATATCGGCGCGCGGGTCAGTGTTCGATGAAGTCGGCAAAGTCGCCCTCGACGTAGCGTCGGCGAGCCGCTTCAGGCTGTCGGAGATCCTCTCGTTCATCGCGCCCCTTCGTCCGCCAGTCCTCGAGAATGGCCTGGACGTAGCGCCACCGGCGGACGTTGTTCTCCACCGCGATGCGCACTGCCTCCTCGATCCACGCCGCAGGGTAGGCGGACTCGGCCTCGCGCAGCGTTTCCGCGATCAGCGGCGTAAGCGGCCCGATGTTCTGCTCGTACAGCACGAAGATGTTGGGCCGCTCAGCGTCAAGGCCCGCGGCGGGCGCATCATCGTCCGGCGACCAGGCTCTCTTGCGCAGCCCTTCGGCGGCCGCCCGGCCGCGTGGCGAGTTCAGAAAGAAGCATGCCTCGTCGCGCTTGCCACCTGGATCCACGCGCAGCAACGTGCCGCGAGCCACAGCCCGCCC
>JAPLGR010000003.1 GCA_026390045.1 Chloroflexota bacterium
CGGCGCCGTGGCGTTCGCGTTTATCATCGGCCTCGCGATGGCCGTGATCTTCCGCCGCAGCGAGCAGAAGCGGGTCGAGGTGGCCATGCAGATGCCCGATGCTCCCCACAGCCCGCGGTCGCTCTGGAAGACAACGCTCTACTTCCTGGCCATGATCCTCTTCCTTGTCTTCAGCGACTGGTACAACACGAACGACGTGACCATCACGATGAAGGACGGGGCGGTCCTGGCGGCCAACGTCCGCTACGAGACGCAGGACGCGATGGACGTTCAGGAGTACCAGGCGGACGGTCAACTGAGCACCGACGTGCGGCGTCTGAACCGTGCGGACATCCAGACTGCGGAACCCGTGCCGGGTTTCGTGATGACGGTTCATGGCCTCAAGTGGTACTTCGCGGGGGCGATGGGTGTGGCGCTGCTTGTGATGCTCTGGCGGTGGTTCTCGCGTGACGAGGTGAAGGACTGGCTGCGGGCCACGTGGGACTTTGCACTGATGATCGTGCCGCTGCTCTTCGGCGGCGTGTTCCTGACGGGGTTTATCGGGGCGCTGATCCCGGAGCAATACGTCGCCACGCTGGTGGGCGGCGACAGCCTCGTATCGAACTTCGTCGCGGCCTTTGTGGGCATGATCTGGTACTTCGCCACGCTGACCGAGATCCCGATCGTCGAGATGCTGATGCGGCTGGGCATGGGCCGGGGCCCGGCACTGGCGCTCCTCTTGGCCGGGCCGGCCCTGTCGCTGCCGAGCATCCTGGTGATCTACAAGATCGTCGGCTTCAAGAAGACGTTCGTCTTTTGTGCCCTGACGGTGGTGATGTCCTCCATCGTGGGATGGGTCTTCGGGATGCTGGTCTGATGAGGTTCCTTGGGCAGTGGTCAGGTCGCCATGAAGATGGTCACGACATTCGCCAGCCGCGATGAATTCGGGAGGGCGCAGGCGCGCCTCGATGCACAGGCGCTCCCCTATGAGACAGTCTCGCCCGACCCTGGCTACGCCCGGGTGGGCGCAACGGCGCTGGTGATGGGCACCGAGGCGCGGGTGGCGCTGACCGACGGCAGGGGCGATCCGGTGATCTGTGCGGGCTTCGTGGACTACCGGCCCGCCGGAATCTCGGTGCCCCCCGAGCCGCCGCGCGGCTTTGAAGAAGACGTGTTCGGCGATGCGGCTATCGTGGTGCTGGCCCCGTGCGTGGCCGACCTCACGAAGATTCGCCTCATCGCCCACACGAGCGGCGACATGGCGAAAGTGTTCCCGTTCATGAACGCCGAGATGCGCGAGGCGTCCTACAACGCCAAGGGGCCGACGTTCACGTTCATGGACCAGTACCGGATGATCTCGATGTACCCGCAGCGGATCGCCGTCGCCAAGGCCGATGAGATCGTGGACGGGTGGCGGACGCTGGAGATAATCCGCTGCCGGGTCAACGACACCTGGGCGCGCCGGGCGCAGATTGAGCCGTGTTACGAGATGCGCGAGAAGCCGCCGGCGCTGGAAATTTTCAAGCGGCTCCCCAAGACCAACTGCCGGGCGTGCGGCGAACTGACGTGCCTGGCGTTTGCCGTGCGGGTCTGGATGGGAGAACTGCCGGCGTTAAAGTGTACGCCGGTGTTCCAGGGGGAGTTTGGACACCTAAGGGACGCGCTCGTGGAAATCTGCATGGGGCTGGGCGCGACAACCTGAAGGTGGAACGGCGCGAGGCGGGGCAGTTCCTTCCTCGCTTGATGAACGGTGGAAACGCCTCTCGGCAAAGGAGAAGGTCATGGCGTTGGAATGCTGCGGAAGCAAGAAGAAGACGATCCTGCTTTACG